>JAYUCA010000443.1:0-34722 GCA_043740535.1 Rhodospirillales bacterium
GCCCGCTGGTGCGGGGTAGAAAGGGCGTAGATGGCGGAACCGGCGGTCGGGCGGATGGGGGCGGACGCGTTCCTCGCATGGGCCGAGGGGCGGGAGGGCCGTTGGGAGCTGATCGATGGCGTCCCCGTCATGATGGCGGGCGCGCAGCGGCGGCACGACCAGATCGTCGTCAACGCGATCGTCAGCCTGGGGGTCCAGCTGCGCGGCGGTCCGTGCCGGCCGTTCACCGGCGACACCGCCGTCAAGATGACCGCCGGCAACGTGCGCCGTCCCGACGTGGGCGTGGAATGCGGCCCGGTCGATCCGCCGGCGCTGCACGCGGCGGTGACGAAGCTGGTGGTGGAGGTCATGTCGCCTTCGAACCGGCCGATCGACGTCGTGCGCAAGCTGGACGAGTATCGCGCGCAGCCGGGCCTCGACCACGTGCTGCTGATCGAGCCCGGCACGGTCCAGGCGCTGTTGTGGTCCCGGGCCGGCCGGGAGTGCTCCTCGACGGTGTTCGAGGCACTGGAGGACGTGATCGAGATCCCGACGCTTGGCATAAGGTTGCCGCTGGTGGTTCTGTATGAGGACGTGGCGTTGCCGCCCCGCCTGGTCCAGTGATGGCGATTGTGTTGCCCCAGCGTCCGAACGCGGCGACCACGCGGCCGCTGGTCGAGGGATGCTCGACAAGCACTTTCGTCTTGTGGCCAAGATGCGGATACGATGTGTGGTTCCGGCCAGCGGCGCCGCGGGTGATCGGGCTGACGGTGGCAAACCGGTGTGGAGTGGAGACGGCATAGATGGCGGAACCGGCGGCCGAGCGGATGAGCGCCGCGCATTTCCTGAGCTGGACGGAGCGCCGCGAGGGGCGATGGGAGTTGGTGGAGGGCGTTATTGTCGCCATGGCCGGCGCGAAGCGGCAGCATGACCGGGTGGTCATCAACACCCTCAGTCTTCTGAGGGGCCAACTGGCCGGAAAGACCTGCGAGCCATTCACGGCCGACACGTTCATCCGCGTCCCCGGCGGGAACTACCGAATGCCGCATGCCGGGGTCGATTGCGGTCAGGCCGAGGGCGACGAGCGGTGGGCCAAGGAGCCGCGGCTTGTGGTGGAGGTGCTGTCGCCATCGACGCGCGACTTCGACATGTATGGGAAGCTGGACGAATACAAGCGCGTGCCTTCGCTATGGCACATCCTGCTGATCGACCCGGATGCGCCGCAGGCCACCCTATGGTCCAGGGGCGCGGACGGCGACTGGACCCATGAGACGTCCCGCGAACTTGAGGCCGTCATACCGCTGCCGGCGCTCGATCTGACGCTGCCGTTGGCGGAACTGTACGCCCGGGTCTCGTTCCAGCCCGGGCCCCGCCTGGTCACTTGATCCCCTTCTTCGAGCCGATCTTCTCGTCCCACATGCGGAACGCCACCACCATGCGGTCGGTGGTCAGCGGCAGCTCGATCGGGGTGTTGGCGATCAGGGCCGCGTATTCGGGACGGCCGTATTCGGCGATCGCGGCCTGGCTTTTCGCCGGGGCCATGCTCAGCGGCACGTTCCGCACGGCGGGGCCGGGATACAGATAGCCGTCGTCGTAGCTGACGGCCTGCTGCGCCGGCTCCAGCACGAAGCGCATCATCGCCAGCAGCACCTGCAGCCGGTCGTCCGGCACGCCGTTCGGCACCGCCATGAAGAACGCGTCCGACACCCAGTGGAAGCCGCGCAGCGTCGCGACCCGGGCCTCCTTCGGCACGATGCCCAGCACGCGGGGGTTGATGTCCCAGCCGGTGGTGGTGGCGATCATGTCGCGGGAGCCTTCGCCCAGCTCTTTCATCGTGGGGCCGGTGCCGCTGGGGTAGTATTCGACGAAGGGGTTCATCGCCTCGAGGTAGGCCCAGGTTTTGGCCCAGCCGTCGACGGGGTCCTTCGGGTCGCGGTCGCCCAGCAGATACGGCAGGCCCATCATGAAGGTGCGGCCGGGCCCGGAATTGGCGGGGCGGGCATACATGAAGCGGCCGGGATGGGCGCGCGCCCAGTCCAGCAGCGCCTCGGCCGTCGCGGGCGGCGTGGGTACGCGGTCCGGCATGTATTCCAGCAGCGGGCCCGAGGGATAGTAGTTCATCACGACGGCGAAGCCCTGGCCCTGCGCCTTGTGCAAAGCAAGCGCCGCGGGTTCGAACACGGCGTCGAAATCGGGCAGGGCGGCAGCGTGGTCCGGCAGCAGGCGCTGCCACTGCTTGCCTTCGAGGCCCGCGGCCAGCCCGTCGCTGCCGGTCAGCACCAGGTCGATATCGACCCGGCCCGCCGCCTGCTGCGCGCGCAGCTTGGCTGAAAGCTCGGGCGCCGGGGCCTTGCTGAACACCAGGCGGGAGATCAGGGCCGGGTTGGCGGCGCGGAACGCCTCGAAGGCCGGCTGCATCAGCTGCAGCGCGCCGCCGACGTCCAGCACGGTGATCGGCGCCGGGGCGGCCTGCGCCGGCCGGTTGAGGCTGGTGGCCAGGCCGGCGGCGATGCCCAGCGTGGTCCGGCGTGACAGCGTCATGGATGTGCCCCGTTCATGCCGGGCGACGATACACGACGTCGCCGACCCGTGAAGCCTGGACGTGCAGATCGGCGGTCCAATCGACGTCCCCGGCAAGCGGCAGGCGCATCAGCGCGGCGGGCGCCGTCGAAGCCATCGCGATCGCGCCCGCTGCGTCGGCGATCCCCCAACCGACGACGTTGCGGACGGCGCGGTCCAGCGTCAGCGCGCTGCCGGCCAATGTGCCCGCGCCCGGCGTGCGCACGCTGCCGTCCGCCGCGCCGTCGATCGCCATGCCGGCGAAGCCGTAGCGGCCCGGCGGCGCCGCGGCGGCGGCCACCGCGTCCGTCACCAGCACCGCCCGGCCCGGGCCCTTCGCCCGCACCATCACGCGCAGCGCGGCCACCGGCAGGTGCACGCCGTCGGCGATGAAGCCCGCGACCAGGCGATCCTCGGCCAACTGCGCCATGATCGGGTTGTCCAGCTTGGGCAGCATCTGCGGCAGCCCGTTGCCCAGATGCGTCGACATCCGCGCCCCGGCCGCCGCGGCCCGCGCCACCACGGCGGCGCCGGCGTCCGAATGGCCGATCGCCACGACGATGCCGTGCGCTGCGGCCCAGGCGATCAGCGCCTCGGCCCCCGGCAGCTCGGCGGCCAGCGTCAGCAGGCGGATCGGCCGCCGCAGCGGCGCCATCAGCCGTTGCAGCAGCAGGATGTCGGGCGCGACCATCGCCGCCGCCGGGTGGCAGCCGGCGAAACCAGGGACCGGGTTCAGGAACGGCCCCTCCAGGTGGTAGCCGGGCGCCATCAGCGGGCCCAGGCGGCTGTGCGCGACCGCTGCGTCCAGGGCTGCGAAGCGCGCCGCGAGCTGGTCCGCGGTGGCGGTGATCAGCGTCGGCAGGCACTGGGTGACCCCGGCCTGGAGCATGGCGTGCAACGCGTGGTCCAGCGCGTCGGCGGTCAGCGCCGGGTCGTTGAAATCCACGCCGGCGTAGCCGTTGACCTGCAGGTCCAGCAGGCCCGGGCCTTTCACGACGCTACCAGGCCAGTTCGGCGCCGCTGTAGTCCAGGAACGCCGAGCCCGGGTGGTTGCGCCGCGCCTCGATCACGTCGGCGATGCCGCGCACGCTGGTGGCGACGTCGAGGTCGGCGCCCTTGCCGCCCATGTCGGTCGCGACCCAGCCGGGGTGCAAGGTCAGCACGGGGCGCGGGTGGTCGAGCCGGGCCATCAGGCCGCGGGTGAGGGAGTTCAGCGCGGCCTTGCTGGCGCGGTACATCGGCTTGTTGTCCTGGGTGGTCAGCGCGACGCTGCCCATGCGGCTGCTCATGAAGGCGATCATGCCGCCGTCGGACAGCAGGCCCATCAGCGCCTCTGCGGCGCGGACGGGGGCCACCGCGTTGGTCAGGAACAGGTGCGCGATGCCGGCCTCGTCGATGTCGGCCAGGCCGGCCGGCTCCGAGATGCCGGCGTTGACGAACAGCAGGTCGAGTCCGGGTTCGACGGACGCACGCAGCGCGGCCAGGCTGGCCGGGTCGGTGATATCGGCAAAGGCCGCGGCCGCGCCAACCGCAGTCAGCCCGGCCATGTCCGCTGCTTGACGGACCGTGCCGGTGACGCTCCAGCCCCGCGTCCCGAGCTCTGCCGCCAGACCCAGGCCAAGTCCTCGTGAGGCGCCCAGCAACAATGCTCTTTTCACGGTTAATTTCAGCCTTTCACGACGGGGCGGTGTTATAGCCGGAGTAGAGCGAACGTCGATAGAAAGCGTGACAACCGCATGTCCCCCAGGCTCGGTCAACTGACGGAACTGTCATTATACGTGGATGATCTGGATGCGTCCAAGTCGTTCTACCAACGGCTGCTCGGCCTCGACGTCCTGTTGGAGGAGCATCGGATGGTCGGGCTGGAACTGCCCGGCAGCGCCGTGCTGCTGCTGTTCGACCGTGCTGCGTCCGGCGCGCAGGCGGGCAGGTCGTCGCCTGACGCGTGGGCGTCTCAGGACGACAGCGGCGCGCGCCATGTCTGCCTTTCCGTTTCCGAGGCATCGCTGACGGACTGGGAGCGCCACCTCATGGTCAACGGGGTCGTCGTCGAGGGCCGGGTGGCGCAGTCGAATGGCAGCGTGAGCCTGTATTTCCGCGATCTCGACGGCCACTCGCTGGAGCTGGCGACGCCCGGGATTTGGGCAGCCTAGCGCCTGTCTGCTATGGCCTGCCGATGCGCGTGCTCGTTTTCCTGTTGCTGATCGTCGGCGCCGTCTGTCCGGGCGTTTCGCTGGCGATGGACGGTTCGGCCGCGGCGGGGCGCCGGCCGACCTGGCCGGAACAGCAGAGCCAGCGCTGCAACGCCGCCATCGCCGCCGCCGAGCATCGGCACGGCACCTTGCCCGGCCTGTTGTCCGCCATCGCCCGGGCCGAAAGCGGGCGGCCGATCCCGCCGCTGCCCGGCCTGCAGCCGTGGCCGTGGGCGATCAACGCCGATGGCGCAGCGATGTATTTCGACAGCAAGGCGGCCGCCGTCGCCTGGACGCGCTTGACGCTCGATCGCGGGTCGCGCCAGGTCGATGTCGGCTGCATGCAGATCAACCTGCAATCCCATCCCGGCGCATTCGCCTCGTTGGACGAAGCGTTCGAGCCGGCGTCGAACGCGGATTACGGCGGGCGTTTCCTGAAACGGCTCCAGGCGGATGCGGGCGGCAACTGGTATGCCGCGACCGGCTATTACCATTCCCGGACGCCCGAACTGGCGGCAAGCTATCGCGAGCGCGTGGCCGCCATCGCCGAGGGCCGCATCCCGGCGGCGAGCCTCGGCGTGCCGCTGTACATGCGGGCGATCGCGCAGGGAACGCTGCGCATCCCGCTGGCGGGGGGCGGCGTGATGCGCATCAACCTGGCGCGGCAGCCCACTGTCCGGGCGCGGCGGCGCCTTTCGCCGTGCCAGGTTGCGGCGGTTCTGGGGTCGTACATGGCGCCCCGGGCGCGGGCCGCGTGCGGGAGCGCATGAACCCCCACGCCTGCTCGCCACGCTGGCTAACAGACTTGAAATCCGCTACGGTCGTCCAACCGTTTGGCATGCATGTGGGTTGGACCACGCCGGCGGCGACCGACTACTCCTGTCCCGTTCCCCCAGTTACTGAGACATTAAGATGAGCACACCAGACCGCCGTTCCTTTGATAGCCCCCGCCGAGGGAGCCGCGGCCGAAGCCGCGACGACGACTTCGGTGGCGGCGGGCGTGGACGGGATGAGCCTTACGTTCCCCGCGACGCCTTCGTGCCGCGCGGCGGCGACCGTCCGCCAGCCAGCAACTTCGGCGGCGTGCCGCGCGGCTTCAACGCGCCGATGGGACCGGAGACGGGCGCCATCGTGAAGTGGTTCAATGCCGAGAAGGGCTTCGGCTTCGTCGAACTGGCCGGCGGCGGCGGCGATGCGTTTCTTCACATTAGCGTGTTGTCGCGCGCCGGCTATCAGACGGTGTCGCCCGGCGCGACGCTGAAGGTGCTGACGTCGGCGGGCCAGAAGGGGCCGCAGGTGGCCGAGGTCAACAGCGTCGACGAGACGACGGCGACGCCCGAGGCGGGCGGCTCGCGCGGCGGCCCTGGCGGCCCCAGCGGCGGTCCGGCCGGGTTCGGCGGCGGCGGGGATCGCCCACGTCCGGCGGCGCGGGCCCCGGTGGACCTGGCCACGGCAGTCGAGATGCGCGGCACGGTGAAGTGGTTCAATGCCGAGAAAGGCTTCGGCTTCGTCATGCCCGAGGGCGGCGGCAAGGACGTGTTCGTGCACATCTCCGCGCTGAACCGCGGCGGGCTGAGCGCGCTTGAGCCCAACCAGACCGTGAAGATGCAGGTGGCCGACGGCCGCCGCGGCCCCGAGGCCGTTTCGGTCGAGAACGCCTGACCAAAGCGTTGCGGCGGTCCTTGCGGGCCGCCGCCCCTGTCATAGCCGTCGCCTTTGCGGTGTTGCCGGTCGAGCCGCTGCCAGGTCTCGGGCTGCACGACCCGCGGGTGGGCGTCGATCCCACCGTGATGCCCTGGGCCGCCGTGGCCCGGCTGAATGTCCCCGGCGTGTCGCGCTGCAGCGCCGTGATGATCGCAAGCCATTGGGCCGTGACGGCGGCGCACTGCCTGTACAGCAGAAGCTTGGGACGCGTCGTGCCGCCCAGCGCCATCCATATCCTGACGGGATACGCAAACGGCAACTTTGCCAGGCACATGATCGCCGACGCGGTCCGCCTGCCGGACGGCGCCGACCCCGGCGGCCCGGCCCTGCGCGGCACGGACTTCGCGCTGCTGCATGTGGCCGAGACGGTGAGCCAGACGCTGCCGCCCAACGCCCAGGCCGCGCCGCCGGGCGCCACGCTGGTCGTCGGCGGCTATGGCCAGGACCGATCGGAACGCGTGCTGATCGATCCCGGTTGCGCCGCACGCGGCACCACGCCCGGGCAGGACGGGCAGCCAGTGCTGATGCATGACTGCGCGGCAACGCGGGGGACCAGCGGCGGACCCGTGCTGATGCGCGACGGGGCCGGGGCGTGGCGCCTGATCGGGCTGCAGATCGCGGCCTACACGCATTCGACCGGAGGCGCCGCCGTTCCGGCAGAGGCGATCGCGCGGCTGCTGGCCGCGCAGCGCTGATTGCCGCCGCGCAGCGCTGATTGCCAGCCGGGGGGTCGCGTGGAACACTCTTGGCTTACGCCATCCGGGGACGCTCCCATGCCAGACACCCATACGGCCCATCATCCCGACGCCGATCCGCACGTGGCGGTCCGGCTGCCGCTGTCGAAGATCGTGGTGCTGGACCTGACGCTGGCGCGCGCCGGGCCGACCTGCGTGCGGCACCTGGCGGACTGGGGCGCGGACGTGATCCGGATCGAGCCGCCGGACCAGGGCGGCGAGGAGATCAGCGGCGACCGCGACGGCCCCGACTTCCAGAACCTGCACCGCAACAAGCGCATGATCCAGCTCAACCTGAAGTCCAAGGAGGGGCATGCCGCCTTCATGCGGCTGGTGGAAACTGCCGACGTCATCGTCGAGAACATGCGCGCCAACGTGAAGCACCGGCTGGGCATCGCGTGGGACGACGTGCACAAGGTCAATCCGCGGCTGGTCTATGGCAGCATCAGCGGTTTCGGCCAGACCGGGCCGTACAGCGCCCGCGCCGGGGTCGATCAGATCGCCCAGGGCATGGGCGGGCTGATGAGCATCACGGGCCTGCCGGGGCAGGGGCCGGTGCGGGTCGGCATCCCGATCGCCGACCTGACCGCCGGCAACCTGCTGTCCTTCGGCATCATGATGGCGCTGTTCGAACGGGAGACGACCGGGCAGGGGCGGTGGGTGCATACCTCGCTGCTGGAGGTGCAGACGTTCATGCTGGACTTCCAGGCCGCGCGCTGGCTGATGAACGGCGAGGTCGCGGGCCAGGCCGGCAACGACCACCCGACCGGCATCCCGACCGGCGTGTTCCCATCGACCGACGGGCACATCAACATCGCAGCCAGCTCGGGACGGCTATGGGCAAGGTTCGCCGAGTCGATCGGCCATCCGGAGTGGGCCGCCAAGCCCGAATGGTCGACGCAGGTTCTCCGCAGCAAAGACCGCAAGGCGATCAACGCCGCCATTTCCGAGGTGACGAAAACGCAACCCAGCGCCCACTGGATCGAGCTGTTCGAGGCCGCCGGCATACCGTGCGGGCCAATCAACTCGATCGACCAGGTGTTCGCCGATCCGCAGATCAAGCACCTGGGCCTCGCGACCCCCGTCACCCACCCCCGCCTGGGCCGCACCGAACTGGTGTCATCGCCGGTGAACATCGTGGGCCTGCCGCGGACGATCCGCACGCCGACGCCGGAGAAGGGCGAGCATACGGCATCCGTGCTGATGGGGCTGGGCTACACCGAGGCGGAGATCGAGGGCCTGAAGGCTGCGGGGGCGCTGTAGTGGCGGTTCGCCTGCCTTCGTAGGGTGGGTCCTACCACCCACCACTCCTGGCTTGGGATGCGCGCGGGTGGTGGGTTATAGGACCCATCCTACGGCAGGATCGCCTGGCCTGCGCACCAGCCGCTGGCCCAGGCCCACTGGAAGTTGTAGCCGCCCAGCCATCCCGTCACGTCGACGGCCTCGCCGATCACGAACAGGCCGGGCACGTCGCGGGCCTCCATCGTCTGGGATGACAGGGCAGAGGTATCGACGCCGCCCATCGTGACCTCGGCCTTTGCGTAGCCTTCGGTGCCGGCGGGGTGCAGCCGCCAGGCGTTCAGCGTGGCGCCCAGCGCGCGCAGGGCGCGGTCGGGCTGTTCGGCCATCGGGCGATCGGGCAGGCCCGCAGCCCAGGCGGCGGCCAGGCGCTGCGGCAGCAGTTCGGACAGCACGGTGCGGGCCTCGGCCTTCGGACGGCGGCGCTTGCCGTCGATCAGCACGGCGGCGGCGTCAACCCCGGGCGCCAGGTCGAGCGTCAGGGGCTCGCCGCCGGCGAGATAGGACGACGCCTGCAGCACCGCCGGCCCGGACAGGCCGCGATGCGTGAACAGCAGCGCCTCGTCGAACACGGCGCCCCCCGCCTTGGCCCGCACCGGCAGCGACACGCCGGCCAGCGGGCGCATGGTTTCGATCTCCGCCCCATCGAAGGTCAGCGGCACCAGGCCGGGCCGTATCCCGGTCAAGGCCAGCCCGAACCGACGGGCGACGTCATGCGAGAACCCCGTCGCCCCCAGCTTCGGGATCGACAGGCCGCCCGTGGCCAGGATCAGCGCCGGCGCCTCGAACGCGCCAGCCTCGGTGCGGACCTGGAAGCGGTCGGTGCGGGACACGTCGGCGACGCGATGGCCCAGGTGCAGGAAAACGTCCGCCGCCGCGCATTCGGCCAGCAGCATCGCCACGATCTGGCGGGCGGAGCCGTCGCAGAACAACTGGCCCAGCGACTTCTCGTGGAAGGCGATGCCGTGCTTCCGCACCAGCGCGATGAAGTCCTGCGGCGTGTAGCGGCGCAGCGCAGAGACGGCGAATCGCTGGTTGGCGGAGATGAACCGGCCGGGCTCCGCGTGCTCGTTGGTGAAGTTGCAACGGCCGCCGCCGGAGATCAGGATTTTCGCGCCCGCCTGCGCGTTGTGGTCCAGCAGCGCGACGCGGCGGCCGCGCGCCCCTGCCGTGGCGGCGGCCATCAGCCCGGCCGCGCCGGCGCCGATCACGATCACATCGAAGGGCCGGGGGGCATCTGCTGTTGCGGGCATACAACGCTTCTGCCCTTAATTCCGCCCGCGCTCAACGCAACGCCGCCACGTGCGTTGTGCGCGCGAACCCAGGATGACCCCGATGCCCGACGCGCCCCTTTCTTCGCGACTGAAGACGACCATCCAGGCTGCCGAGTTGCCGTCCCAGAACAGCCTGATGACGCTGGCGGTGGCTGTGGTGGTGATCGGGGCGCTGTATCTGGCCAAGGAGGTGATGGTTCCCATCACATTGGCCGTCCTGCTGAGCTTCGTGCTGACCCCGCTGGTCGAACGGCTGCGGCGCATCGGCCTGTGGCGGGTGCCGTCGGTGTTCCTGGCCGTGTTCCTGGCGCTGGGCGTCATCGTGGCGCTGGGGGCGGTCATCGGCACCCAGGTCGCCGCGCTGGGCAGCGACGCGGCATTCTACGCGCAGCGGATCGAGCAGAAGGTCGGACAGGTGCGGACCCTTGCGGCCAAGCAGGTCGCGACCCTGTCGGATGGCATCGGCCGGTCGGCCGACGCGCCGAAGCCGCCGGCGGCCCCCAAGACCGATGCGCGCGGCAGACAGCCGGCGCCGGACGCGCCGAAGCCCGTTCCGGTGGAGGTGCACCAGCCGGACCCGACGCCGTTGGAGATGGTGGAGCGGATCGCCCTGCCGATCTTGGGGCCGTTGGGCTCGTTGGGCATCGTGCTGGTTGTCGCCGTGTTCATCCTGATGCAGATGGAGGATCTGCGCGACCGGTTTATCCGGCTGTTCGGCTCGGGCGACCTGCACCGGACCACGGCGGCGCTGGACGACGCGGCGGCCCGGCTCAGCCGATACTTCCTGACGCAGTTGGCGATGAACGCCGGCTTCGGCGTGATCGTGGCCGCAGGCCTGTTCGTGCTCGGCGTGCCCAGCCCGGCGCTGTTCGGCATCATCGCGGCGCTGTTGCGCTTCGTGCCCTACGTGGGCGCGGTCGGCGCGGCGCTGCTGCCGGCGGCGCTGGCCGCGGCGGTGGATCCCGGCTGGACGCTGGTGATCGAGACGGTGGCGATGTTCGTCGTGATCGAGGCGATCACCGGCCAGGTGATCGAGCCGCTGGCCTACGGCCACAGTACCGGGCTGTCGCCGGTCTCGGTCGTCGTTTCGGCCATCTTCTGGGCCTGGCTGTGGGGCCCGGTCGGCCTGATCCTCGCCATGCCGCTGACGCTGTGCCTGGTGGTGCTGGGCCGCCACGTCGAGCATCTGCAGTTCATCGACGTGCTGCTGGGCGACCAGCCGGCGCTGACCCCGGCCGAGAGCTTCTACCAGCGCATGCTGGCCGGCGACGCGGACGAGGCGCTGGACCAGGCGGAGATCCTGCTGCGTGACCAGCCGCTGTCCGCCTATTACGACGAGGTGGCGCTGAAGGGGCTTCAGATGGCGGCCAACGACTCGCTCCGCGGCGTGCTGACCGACCAGCAGCTCAATCACATCCAGGAATCGATCGGCGCGATCGTGGTGGACCTGGCCGACCACGCGGATGAGGGCAAACAGGCCGAGGCGCTGCCGGACGCGCCATCGGGCGCCGTGCTGTGCGTGGCCGGGCGCGGGCCGCTGGACGAGGCGGCGAGCACCATGCTGGCGCAGATCCTGGCCAAGCGGGGCCTGCATGCGCGGGTCGTGTCCAGCGCCGCTGTGGCGCGCGGCGCGATCGACACGCTGGACGTGTCGGGCGTCGATGTCGTGTGCGTTTCCTACCTGGAGGCAGGCGGCAGCCTTTCTGCGCTGCGCTACCTGATGCGCCGGATCCACCAGCGCGCGGCAGGGGTGCCCACGCTGGTCGGGTTCTGGCAGGCCGAAGCCGGGCAGCTGGACGAGGATCGGTTGAGGGCGGTCATCGGCGCGGACCACTACACGACGTCGTTGCGGGACGCCGTCGACGAGTGCATCGCCCGGGCGAACCCCGTGGGCGCGCAACAGCCCGAACTCGCCCCGGCGTAACGCGGGCGGCTGTGCCCGCGAACCCATGCGAACGTCCCGAGCTTGAAGCCGGCGCCAGCGGTCAATACTCAGGGCGCCAAGCACACTCTCAACCCGCCGCCAATGTCCGCACCGCGTCCGCCCGCCCGAACAACTGCATCAGCGGCAGCAGCCGGCCGCCCCGGTCGCCCTTCAGGTCCGGTTCCCGGTTCAGGATCACCAGCGCGTCCTTCGCAGCGACCTGGATCAGCCGCTCATGCAGTTCCGGGTCGGCCAGGCGATAGCCGGGCAGGCCCGATTGCCGCTTGCCCAGCAGATCGCCGCCGCCGCGCAGCCGGAAATCCTCGTCCGCGATGACGAACCCGTCCTCCGTGTCGCGCAGCAGCGTCAGCCGCCGGCGCATCGTGTCGGTCAGCCCGTCCTCGTGCAGCAGCAGGCAATAGCTTTGCGCCGCGCCGCGCCCGACCCGGCCGCGCAACTGGTGCAACTGCGCCAGGCCGAACCGTTCCGCGTGCTCGATCACCATGATGCTGGCCTCGGGCACGTCGACGCCCACCTCGATCACCGTGGTGGCGACCAGCAGCCGGATCGCCCCGGCCGCGAAATCCGCCAGCGCGCGGTCGCGCACCCAACCCTCCTGCTGCCCATGCGCGAGGCCCACCGTGTCGCCGAACCGCGCCGCCAGGTCGGCGAAGCGCGCCTCGGCGGCGGCCAGGTCGATTAGCTCGCTCTCTGACACCATCGGGCAGACCCAATACACCCGCTCGCCCCGCTGCAGCGCGCGGCCGATGCCGTCGATGACGTCGGCCAGGGTGGCCAGCGAGTGGATCGTCGTCCGCACGGGCTGCCGCCCCGCCGGCTTCTCCGTCAGCCGGCTGACCTCCATCTCGTTGAACTGGGTCAGCAGCAGCGTGCGCGGGATGGGCGTCGCGGTCATGATCAGCACATCCGTGCGCCCGCCATTGCCGCCGCCGCCCTTTTCCCCCAGCAGCATGCGCTGCTCGACGCCGAAGCGGTGCTGCTCGTCGATGACGGCCAGCGCCAGGTCCTTGTAGATGACGGCCTCCTGGAACAGCGAGTGCGTGCCCACCACCAGCGGCAGCCGCCCGGTTTCCAGACCCGACAGCACCCGTCGACGCTCGACGCCCTTCACCGAGCCGGTCAGGATCCCCACCGGAACCGGCGATAGCTTCTCCAGCGTGCGCAGGTGCTGCTTGGCCAGCACCTCCGTCGGGGCCATCAGCGCCGCCTGCCGCCCGGCCTCGGCTGCGCGCAGCATCGCCAGCAGCGCCACCAGCGTCTTGCCGGAGCCGACGTCGCCCTGCAGCAGCCGCAGCATCCGTCGCGGCGCCGCCAGGTCGGCATCGATCTCCGCCAGCGCCCGAACCTGCGAGGGAGTCGGTGCATGCCCGAACTTCGCCAGCGCCGCCGCGCGCAGTTGGCCGTCGCCCTCGATCGGCCGCCCGGGCCGTCGACGGTTGCGCGCCCGCGTCCAGGCCATCGCCACCTGGTGCGCCAGCAGCTCGTCATACGCCAGCCGCGCCCGCGGCGCGTCGCCCGGCAGCTCGGTGGGCAGGTGCACGGCCAGCAGCGCGGCGCGAAACCCCGGCCAGCCCTCCCGCTGCATCAGCGCCGCGTCGTGCCATTCCGGCAATTCCGGCACCAGCGCCAGCGCGTGGCGCAGCGCGCTCCGCACCTGGCCCGGGAACAGCCCGGCCGTCAGCGGCCACACCGGCTCGATCGTCGCCAGCTCGGACCGGCGGTCCAGCTCCACCACCCGCGGCGACTTGATCTGCGTGCGGCCGGAGAACAGCTCGATCTTGCCCGAGACGGTCACCTGCTCGTTCGGCTTGACCGAGGCCGGCGGCGGCTGGCCCCAGAACACCAGCTCGGCGAAGCCCGTCGCGTCGCGCACGATCACCCGCCACGGCTGCTTCGTGCCCGGTTCCGGCTTGTCGATGCTGACGACCTCGACCTGCAGCGTGCCGATGGCGCCGGGCTCCGCCTCGCTGATCGTGGGCGAGTTGCGGCGGTCGATGTAGCTCTCCGGCAGATGGAACAGCAGATCCAGCACGCGCGCGCCGCCGGCCACGCGACCGAGCTTGTCGCCAAGTGCGGGGCCGACGCCGGGCAGGGTGGTCAAGGGATCGAATAGCGGGCGAAGGTCCACGGGCTGACACATCAAGGGGTGGGGCCTATATGACAGGCCCGACGCCGGGACCAAAGGGTGCAGCCGATTTCCACACAGCCAGACGACATCATCCGCCGCCGGCGCATCCTGTTCCGCGCCACCCATCGCGGCACGTTCGAGAACGACATCCTGATCGGTGGCTTCGTGCGGTCCCGGCTCGACTCCTTCACCACGGCGGAGCTGGATGCGCTGGAGGCCGTCATGGACCTGCCCGACGTCAGCCTGGCCGACTGGCTGACCGGCCGCGAGCCGATCCCGCCCGCCCATGACGGCCCGATGCTGCGTGCGATGCGCACCGCCGCGGAAGCCGGGGAGGGGCGGCCGAAATGACCGCGACTGCTTATGGCGCGCCAGAAGGCTACGACGCCCTGCTGCTGGCCCGCCGCCGCGCCGAGCACCAGGGCCCCATCCTGCACGTCGCCCGCGACGACGCCCGCATGGCGCGCCTCGCCGAGGCGCTGGCCTTCTTCGCGCCCACGATCGAGCTGCTGCGCTTTCCCGCCTGGGACTGCCTGCCCTACGACCGCGTTTCCCCCAACCCGCAGATCGTCAGCGAGCGGATCGCGACCCTGGCCCGCCTGCTGGACCCGGCGCCGCAGCCGCGCATCGTGCTGACCACCGTCAACGCCCTGGTGCAGCGGGTGCCGCCGCGCAGCGTGTTCAAGGGCGCCAGCATGGTGCTGCGCGCCAATGGCATCGCGGACCCGCAGGCGATCGCCACCTTCCTCGAATCGAACGGCTACACCCGCGCCGGCACCGTCATGGAGCCCGGCGAATACGCCCCCCGCGGCGGCATCCTCGACATCTTCCCCGCCGGCGAGCCCGAGCCCATCCGCCTCGACATGTTCGGCGACGCCATCGAGAGCATGAAGCGCTTCGACACCACCACGCAGCGGAGCACCGCCAAGGTCGAGGAGCTCGTGCTCCGCCCGGTGTCCGAAGTGCCGCTCGACCCGGCCAGCATCACCCGCTTCCGCGAGGGCTGGCGCGAGATGTTCGGCCAGGCCGCGACCAAGGACCCGCTGTACGAAACCATCTCCGACGGCCGCCGCCACCCCGGCGTCGAACACTGGGTGCCGCTGTTCCACGACCACATGGAAACCCTGATCGACTACCTGCCGGGCGCCGCCGTCAGCCTGGACCACCAGTCCAGCGAAGTGCTCGACGCGCGCCTGGAGATGATCGCCGACCACGCCGAAGCGCGCCAGGCCCCGGCGCGGGACGGCGAAGTGCCTTACCGCCCGATGCAAGCCGAGCGCCTGTACCTCGACCGCGGCGAGTGGGAGCAGATGCTGGGTCGTGGCCCCAGCGTGATGTTCAGCCCCTATGGCAAGCCGGACGGCGCCGAGGGCATCGACGGCGGCGGCCGCCCCGGCGCGCTGTTCACCAAGGCCGGCACGTCGGCCACCGGCGACACCTTCAAGCAGTTGAAGGAGCAGACCACCAACTGGGCGACGCAGAAGCGCCGCACCGTCGTCGCCGCCTGGACCCGCGGCTCCCGCGAGCGCCTGGTCCACCTGCTGCGCGAGAACGGCATCAAGGCCGACCAGGCGGACCGCTGGAAAGCCGTGCAGGACATGCCGCTGACCACCACGGCGGTCGTCACGCTGGGCCTGGAACGCGGCTTCATCGCCGCCGCCTTCGGGCTGGTGTCCGAGCAGGATTTGCTGGGCGAGCGCATCAGCCGCCCGCCCCGTCGACAGAAGCGCGCCGACCAGTTCATCGCCGAGGCCACCGAGATCGCCGAGGGCGACCTGGTCGTGCACCAGGATTACGGCATCGGCCGCTACGACGGCCTCGAAACCCTGCGCGTCGGCCCGGCCCCGCATGACTGCCTGCGCCTGATCTACGACGGCAACGAGAAGCTGTACCTCCCGGTCGAGAACATCGAGCTGCTGTCCCGCTTCGGCAGCGAGACGACCGGCGTGGCGCTCGACAAGCTGGGCGGCGCCGGCTGGCAGACCCGCAAGGCGCGCATGAAGCAGCGCATCCGCGACATGGCCGGCGAGCTGATCCGCACCGCCGCCGAACGCCGCGAGCGCGACGCCCCCATCCTGGCCCCGGCCGAAGGCACGTGGGACGAGTTCTGCGGCCGCTTCCCCTTCGCCGAAACGGACGACCAGATCCGCGCCATCGCCGACGTGCTGGAAGACCTGGCCGCCGGCCGCCCGATGGACCGCCTGATCTGCGGCGACGTCGGCTTCGGCAAGACCGAGGTGGCGCTGCGGGCGGCCTTCGTCGCCGCCATGTCGGGCGGCCAGGTCGCCGTCGTCGTGCCCACCACGCTGCTGGCCCGGCAGCACACCCGCACCTTCACCGCCCGGTTCCAGGGCCTGCCGGTCCGCGTCGCCCAGCTCAGCCGCATGGTGACCGCCAAGGACGCCGCCGAGGTGAAGCGCGGCCTGGCCGACGGCAGCGTCAACATCGTCATCGGCACCCATGCGCTGCTGGCCAAGGGGATCAGCTTCAGCAACCTGGAGCTGCTGATCGTCGACGAGGAGCAGCATTTCGGCGTCTCCCACAAGGAGAAGCTGAAGCAGCTCAAGGCCGACGTGCACGTGCTGACGCTGACCGCGACGCCGATCCCGCGCACCCTGCAACTCGCGCTGACCGGCGTGCGGGAGATGAGCCTGATCGCGACGCCGCCGGTCGATCGCCTGGCGGTGCGCACCTTCATCTCGTCGTTCGACAGCGTCGTCGTGCGCGAGGCCATCCAGCGCGAGCGCTTCCGCGGCGGCCAGGTGTTCTGCGTGGTGCCGCGGCTGGAAGACCTGGAGCGCATGGGCGAGCGGCTGCGCGCCATCGTTCCCGAGCTGCGCATGGCGGTCGCCCACGGCCGCCTGGCGCCGACCGAGCTGGAACGGGTGATGACCGAGTTCGGCGACGGCAAGTACGACGTGCTGCTGTCGACGAACATCGTGGAATCGGGCCTCGACATGCCGTCGGTCAACACGCTGATCATCCACCGCGCCGACATGTTCGGGCTCGGCCAGCTGTATCAGCTGCGCGGCAGGGTAGGGCGGGGCAAGCAGCGGGGGTACGCCTATCTGACCTGGCCGCCGAACCACCGGCTGAGTGCGGCGGCCGAGAAGCGGCTGGACGTGATGCAGACGCTGGACAGCCTGGGCGCCGGGTTCACGCTGGCCTCGCACGACCTGGATATCCGCGGCGCCGGCAACCTGCTGGGCGACGAGCAGTCCGGCCACATCCGCGAGGTCGGGATCGAGCTGTATCAGCAGATGCTGGAGGACGCGGTGGCCGACCTGCGCGCCGCGAAGGGCCGCGTGAAGGCGTCCGACCGCGAGTGGACGCCGAACATCCAGCTGGGTCTGCCGGTGATGATCCCCGAGACCTACGTGCAGGACCTGCCGGTCCGCCTGGGCCTGTATCGCCGCATCGGCGCGCTGGCGACGGATGGCGAGACGGAGGCGATGGCCGCCGAGCTTGTGGACCGCTTCGGCCCGCTGCCGCCCGAGGTCGAGAACCTGCTGCAGGTGGTGACGCTGAAGCGCATGTGCCGCGAGGCCGGGGTGGAGAAGCTGGAGGCTGGGCCAAAGGGCATGGTGCTGGCCTTCCGCGGCAATCAGTTCCGCAATCCTGCCGGGCTGGTGCAGTGGCTGAGTTCGAGGAAGGACACGATTCGCCTTCGCCCTGACCACAAGCTGTCGGTCGTGCGCGACATGCCGGTGCTGGAACGGATCAGGCTGGGCCGCGACGTGCTGACGAACCTGAACCGGCTGGCGCAGCAGGGTGCTCAGGCGGCCTAGCGCATGATCGCTTCTGGTAGCCGAACCGATCAAGCTCTAGTTTGCTGATGCAGAACGCGGAGCCTGGTTTCAGGTCCAAGCAACCAGAAACGATACCGCTCTAGCCTTGCGAAGACGATGGGGCCTGGCCAAAGCGATGGGGAGACACGCGATGCCGCATATCCCGGGGCTGCTGGCTTTGGCCGGTTTCGTCATGGTGGCGTTTGTCGCTCATGCGGCAGATCCAGCGCCGGCCCATGCGGCGGATGCCGCGTCAATCGAGGTCAAGGCGCCTCCCAGCGCCATCACCGTGTTTGCCGACCAGGCGACCGTCCGGCGCACGGGCGCCATCGACCTTCCGGCGGGCGACGGCATCCTGCTGCTGCCAGGGGTGTCGGCGCAGCTGCTGCGGGACAGCCTGACGGCGAAGGGGGCTGCCGCCGCCCCGGTGCAGATCGGCGCCGTGGAGACCCGTCCGCGGGTGCGGCAACCCGAGGGCGGCACGACGCAGCGCGCCGCGGCGCTCGATGCCGCCATCCGGCAGAACCAGGCGCAGGCGGCGGGCGTCGACGTTCGGGTCGCTGCCTTCAACGCGCAGCGGGAGGCAATCGAACGCCTGGCCGGGATTGGGCTGGCGCCGGGGCCGCCGGGCCAGGCGGGCGCGATGCCCCGCCTGGCCGACGACCCCGCGCGGTGGCAGTCGGCCTGGACCCTGGTGCGGGACGGCATCACGGAGGCTGCGGACGGCTTGCGCCAGGCCGGGGCCGACAAGCAGGAGCTGAACCGGGCCCGCCAGGCGCTGGAGGCGGAACTGGCCCTGCTGAAGGGCCGCGTCAACGAGGCCGACCGGTCGCTGGACATCGCCATCGCCGTGCATGCGGACCAGGCGACCCGCTTCAGCTTCGACGTGAGCTATCAGATCCCTGGCGCGTCGTGGCGCCCGGTCTACGAGGCCCGCCTGGACAGCGCGACCGGGCGCATGCTGCTGCGCCAGGAGGCTGTTGTCCTGCAACGCACCGGCGAAGACTGGGATGGCGTCGCGCTGACGCTGTCGACGGCGCACCCGAGCGTGGGCGTGGCCGCGCCCGTGCTGACGCCGATCCGCGTCGGCCTTGTCGATCCGGCCCGGCCACCCGCCACCGCGGCGATGTCCGCGCAGGCGCCCGCGCCGGCGCCGCCGGGCGTCGCGGCAAAAAGCGCGCGGTTCGATGCGGCCCCGGCGGCCGCGACGGTGCAGGAGGCCAGCTTCGACGCCGGCGGACTGGCCGTGGAGTACCGGATCCCCGGCGCCGCGACGATCCGGGCCGACGGCACGGAACGGAAGGTGCGGATCGGCGATCTTGAGCAGGCCGCCACGCTGGTCGCCCGGGCGGCGCCGAAGGCCGAGGCCAAGGCGTATCTCCAGGCCAGGTTCTCCAGCGCGGCGGCGGTCGCTTCGATGCAGGGCAAGGTCGCGCTGTATCTCGATGGCGTGTTCGTCGGCCGCGGCACGCTGCCGCTGCTCCGCCCCGCAGAAGCGGCGACGCTGTCGTTCGGTCCCGATGACGCGATCAAGGTCGTGTATGAGCCGCAGGCGGACGCGCGCAGCCAGGACGGGTTCCTGATCAACAAGAAAGAGGTGCTGACGCGAACGGCGGTATTCACGGTCAAAAGTTTCCACAAGCAGCCGATCGAACTGCTGGTGCTGGACCAGGTCCCTGCGTCGGAGACCGACGACCTCAAGGTCGAGACCATCGCGGAACCGCCGCCGACCGCTGTCAATTTCGAGGACAAGCCAGGCGTCGTCGCCTGGACCATGCCGCTGAAACCAGGGGAGGAGCGGCGGTTCCGCTTCGGCTACACGCTGACCGCGCCCCCGGGCCGCACGATCTGGGGCGTGCCGCCCTGAGGGATCATACCAGAGATAGCAAGCATTGAACGGTCCGCCTCGTCACTGTGTGCTGTCGCGAAGCAGTCCAGGGCGGCCAAACCCGATCCATCGGTCCTGGATCGCTTCGCAAGGGCTCGCGATGACGGGTCAGTATTGAATGCCGTTGGCATCAATACCGCCGATACGCCAGGAACTTGCCCGACATGCCGATCTTCACCCGGTCGCCCTTCTGGTCCGGCTGCCGCTCCATCGTCATGTCGAAGTCGATCGCCGACATGATGCCGTCGCCGAACTCCTCGTGGATCAGCTCCTTCCACGTCGTGCCGTAGACCGAGACCAGCTCGTAGAACCGGTAGATCAACGGGTCCGTCGGCACCTGGGTCGGCAGGCTGCCGCGATAGGGCGGCTCCATCAGCAGGTCGACCTCGTCGGGGGACAGGTCGAACATCACCCCGGCCTTCTCCGCCGTCTCCTGCGCCATGCACATCTGCCCGAGGCACGCCGCCGTGGTCCAGACCGTGGAGAAGCCGAGCTTTTCCGCCACCTGCGGCCAGGTCCAGCCCTTCTTCTTCTTGATCGCCTTGATCTTCAGGCCGAGCGCCGTCTTGTCGTCGTTCACGCTGTCGTCTCCTCGATTGCGAAATCCGCCGGACGAACCTCCGGCACGTGCCTTCCGTCCCAGCCTTCCGGCCGGGCGCCGGCCATCGTGCGTGACCGCGTGACCAGGAAGTCCACGATGTGGTTGCGCAGCGCATGGTGGCCGGCGCTGCGGTGGATCGTCGCGCGGTCGCGCGGCCGGGGCAAGGTGTTCACCACGACCTCGGCCACGCGCGCATCGGGTCCGTTGGTCATCAGCAGGATGCGGTCGGCCAGCAGGATCGCCTCGTCGACGTCATGGGTGATCATGAACGCCGTCTGGCCGGCGTCGCTGACCAGGCGCAGCACCTCGTCCTGCAACGTCCCGCGGGTCAGGGCGTCCAGCGCGCTGAAGGGTTCGTCCATCAGCAGCAGCGCCGGCTCGATCGCCAGCGCCCGGGCGATGCCGACGCGCTGCTTCATGCCGCCCGACAGCTCGGCGGGCCTGCGGTGGGCGGCGTCGGCCAGGCCCACCAGGTCCAGCACCTGGTGCGCGTGGTCCTGCACCTTCGCGCGGGACCAGTCCTTGTGGCGGCTGCGCACCGCGAAGGCGACGTTGCCCTGAGCGGTCAGCCATGGCAGCAGCGCGTGCGACTGGAAGATGACGGCGCGGTCGAGCGCCGGGCCGGACACCTCGCGGCCGTCCATGACGATCACCCCGGCGTCGGGCGCCTCGAGGCCTGCCAGGATGTTCAGGATCGTCGTCTTGCCGCAGCCGGAATGGCCGATCAGCGCGACGAACTCGCCGCGCTCCACGCCGAACCACACGTCGCGGAACACGACGCGGCTGCCGTAGTCGCGGCGGATGCCCTCGATGCTGAGCCAGGAGCGCATGTTATTCTCGCCCCATCTTACTCACGCCCCATCTTACTCACGCCACGCGAAGGCCTGGCCCAGCCGGCCGAGCAACTGGTCCAGCATCATGCCCACGATCCCGATGACCAGGATCGCCACGACGATGTCGGCGATGCTCAGGTTGTTCCACTGGTTCCAGACGAAATAGCCGATGCCGGTGCCGCCCACGAGCATCTCGGCGGCGACGATGACCAGCCAGGCGATGCCGATGCTGATCCGGGCGCCGGTCATGATGGTGGGCGCCGCCGCCGGCAGGATGACGGAGAACGCGGTGCGCCAGGGCCCCGCCTCCAGCGTGCGGGCCACGTTCAGCCATTCCCGCCGCACCGCGGCCACGCCGAACGCCGTGTTCAGCAGCATCGGCCAGATCGCGCAGATGAAGATCACGAAGATCGCCGAGACGCCGCTGTCCTTGATCGTGTAGAGCGCCAGCGGCATCCAGGCGAGCGGGCTGACCGGGCGCAGCACCTGGATGATCGGGTCGAGCGCCCCGTGCAGCACCGGGCTCATGCCGATCAGGAAACCCAGCGGGATCGCCACCAGGGCGGCCAGCCCGAACCCGGTCAGCACGCGCAGCAACGACCAGCCGAGCTGGATGCCCAGGCCCTGGTCGTTCGTGCCGCGCACGTAGAACGGGTCCTTCAGGTGGTGCCAGGCGCGGGCGGCGATGTCGCTGGGCCGGGGCATCGGCGTCTGCTGGCCCTTCTGCGCCGCGGCGCCCAGCAGCTTGGCGTATTCCGGGTCCATGGCCGGGCCGGCGGCGGTGGACGGCGTGGCGGCGATCTGCCAGGCGCCCAGGAACACCGTCAGCAGCACGGCCAGCAGCAGCATCGACCGGACGCGTTGTGAGGCCGGCCCCATCAGGTCCGCTTGATCGCGAAGCCGTCGATGTAGGCGTCGGGCTTCGCGGGGTCGAAGGTCTTGCCCATGATCACGAAGGTCTTGTTGGTGACGGCAGGCGGCGTCATGCCCAGGTCGCGCATCTTGGCCCCGGCCTCGGTGTCCAGAAACACCTGGCGGCCAACATCGGCCCATTGCACGTCGCCCTTCACCTGGCCCCAGCGCTTCATCTGGGTCATGATCCAGACGGCCATGCTCTGGTAGGGGAACGGCTCGAAGCTGACCCGGTCGGGCACGCGCTTCACAGCGCCCAGCCCGTCGGCATAGGTGCCGGTCAGCGCCTGCTCGACGACGGTCTCCGGCTGGTTCAGGTAGTTCTGCGCGCTGATGACGCCGGCGATCTCCTTGCGGTTCTCGGCCTTGTTGGCATGCGCCGCCGCCTCGATGACCGACTTCAGCAGCGCCTGGAACGTGCCCGGCGCCTCGGCTGCCATCTTCTTCGGCACCGCGAAGGCGCAGCACGGGTGGCCGTCCCACATCTCGCGCGTCAGCATGTGGATGAAGCCCACGCCGTCATACACGGCGCGCTGGTTGAACGGGTCCGGCCCCAGGAAGCCGTCGATGTTCTCGGCGCGCAGGTTGGCGACCATCTCGGGCGGCGGCACGGCGCGAAGCTGCACGTCGCGGTCGGGGTCCAGGCCGGCTTCGGCCAGATAGTAGCGCAGCAGGTAGGCGTGCATCGAGTAGTCGAAGGGGATGCCGAACTTGAAGCCCTTCCAGTCCTTCGGATCGCGCTTGTCCTTATGCTTGTTGGCCAGCGTGATCGCCTGGCCATTGATGTTCTCGATGGCGGCGACGCTCCATGGCGCCGGGTTGCTGCCGACGCCCATCGTCAGCGCCAGCGGCATGGGGCTCAGCATGTGGGCGGCGTCGTATTCGCCGTTGAGCGACTTGTCGCGGATGACGGCCCAGCCGGCGGTGCGCACGACCTCCACATTGAGGCCGTTGCGCGCGTAGAAGCCCATGGGCGCTGCCATGATGATGGGTGTGGCGCAGGTGATGGCGATGAAGCCGACCTTGATATCCTTCTTCTCGGGAGGCGGCGCCGTCTGGGCGAGCGCATGCTGCACGCCGAACACCGGCAGCACGCGGTCCAACGCGGCCGCGACGGTTGCGGCGCCGACGGCCTGGATGACCCGTCGCCGCCTGGCCTCGCCCCCAAATGCGGCGCGTTCGGCCGCACGGCGCAGGGCGGCGGCTGCCGTCGCCTCGGCGCCGTCGCACATCAGCCCGGAGCCGCCGCAGCCGCAATGCGCCGAATGGAAAGTCTTTGTGCCGTTGATCATGACCGGGATTCAAGCAATCCGCATGCCAGCGGGACAATCCAGACAGACCGGTCAGTCATGGTGTCGTTTGACCGCAACGAGGGCGGATGCGTGGGCATTTGCCGAAATATTAACCGTGCCGCGTGAGCAACGGCCCTTCCGCCCAGGCGGGCTGCGTGAGAGGTTGGGGACTCACGAAGGAACATCTGCATGCAAGCACCCATCAAGCTGCCATCCACGCCCGGCTGGGTCGGCGAATTCCGCGATTTCATCATGCGCGGCAACGTGGTTGATCTGGCGGTCGGCATCATCATCGGCGCGGCCTTCACGTCGATCGTCGGCAGCCTGGTGAAGGACCTGTTTACCCCCGTGCTGGGTCTGGTGCTCGGCGGCGTCGATTTCACCAACCTGTTCATCACCCTGAAGGGCTCGCACGAGGCGACGCTGGAGGCGGCGCAGAAGGCGGGCGCGGTGACGCTGAACATCGGCCTGTTCCTGAACGCCTGCATCTCGTTCCTGATCATCAGCTTCGCGATCTTCTGGGTGGTGAAGGCGATGAGCCGCTTCATGAAGAAGCAGGAGGCGGTGGAAACGGCGGCCCTGACGACCAGCGAGCAGACCCTGATCGAGATCCGCGACCTGCTGGCCCAGAAAACCGCACCCCTCTAACCCCGAGGCTCCGCCCATGCGCTGGCTCCTGCTGCTGCTCCTGCTGTTCGCGGGCCCGGTCCGGGCGCAGGAGTTCGTCGTGCCGGGGCTGGAGCGGGACAGCCAGGCCTATGCCGCCACCTTGACGGCGAAAAGCCCGGCCGGGCTGACGCCGCAGGCCAGGCGCACGGCGGAGCAGCGGGCGGCGGACGCGCAGAAGCGGAACGACTGGCCCGCCGTGGTGGCGGCGCTGGAGGCCCGGCTGGGCGCCGGCGAGGGCGCCGCGGCCCAGTGGCTGGCGCTGGGTCGCGCGCATCTTGCCAAGACCCCGCCCGACCCGGCGCGCGCCGCGCAGGCGGGCTTCCAGGCCTTCGACAAGGCCGATACCGGCGCCGGCGAAATCCCGGCCCTGCTGCTTCTGGCCGACGCGTTCCGGGCCAGCAGCCGGTTCGATGTCGCCATCCGCGCGCTGGAGGCGGCGCAGCAGCGTGCGCCGGACAACACCGACTATCCGCGCATGCTGACCGAGCTGCGCCGCGCCGCCGGCATCCAGGTGCGCCGCGTCAAGACCGAGCCGGAGGCCGAGCCGCCCCAGGTCTGCATCGAGTTCACCACCGCCCCGGCCCGCCGCGCCGATTTCGTCGCCGCCGACTGGGTGCGGCTGGCGCCCGCGCAGCCCGATGCGGCGATATCACGCGAAGGCGACCAGATATGCATCGCCGGGCTGCGGCTGGGGGCCACGACCCGGGTCACGCTGCGGGCCGGGCTGCCGGGCGAGGACGGGCTGAAGCTGAACCAGGAGACGACGCTGCCGGTCGCGATGGCGAACCGCCGGGCGCGCCTGGTGTTCGACAGCCGCATGTTCCTGCTGCCGCGCGGCCAGAAGCCGGCCATCACGCTGACCAGCACGAACCTGTCCGCGGTGAAGCTGCGCCTGCTCCGGCTGAGCGAGCGGAACGTGATCGTATGGTCGCGCGAGTACAAGCTCGGTGAGCCGCTGGAGAGCTACGCGTTCTCCAACCAGGAGGAGAACGGCAAGGTCGTCTGGGAGGGCCGGGCCGAAATCCCGCACTGGCAGCCGAACAAGTCCGTCAAGACGGCGCTGCCGCTGCCGGACGCCTTTGCGGAACCCGGGGTTTACATCCTGCTGGCCCAGCCCGGCGACGGCACGCCAGAGTCCGGGGCCGGCGCCACCCAGGTGGTGATGCGGACGGACCTGGCGCCCACCGTGTGGCGCGGGTCGGACGGGCTGACGGTGCAGGTGCGCAGCTACGCCGACGCCGCCGCGAAGCCAGGGGTGGCGCTGCGCCTGATGTCGCGCAGCAACGACATCCTGGCCGAGGCGATGACCGATGCGGACGGGGTCGCGCGCTTCGCCGCCCCGCTGCTGCAGGGGGTCGGGCCGCAGGCGCCGCAGGCGATCCATGGCACACTGGGTGAGGATTTCGTGGCGCTGGACCTGGTGGCCGCCGCCTTCGACCTGTCGGACCGCGGCGTGGAGGGGGCGGCGCATCCCGGCCCGCTTGACGGCTTCGCCTGGACCGACCGCGGCATCTACCGCCCCGGCGAGACCGTGCAGCTGATGGCGCTGCTGCGCGACGCCGCCGGACTGCCGCAGGACGTGCCGGCGCATGTCGTGGTGAAGCGCCCGAACGGCCAGGTGTTCCTAGACCAGGTCCCGCCCCGCGGCCCCGACGCCGCCATCCACCTGCCGGTCCCGCTGTCGCTTTCGGCGCCGGCGGGGGAATGGAGCGTCGAGCTGCTGGCCGACCCGAAGCGGCCGGCGATCGGGCGCACGACGTTCCGCGTCGACGCCTTCGTGCCGGACCGGATGGCGGTCGAGCTGTCGCCGCAGGGGCCGATCGTGGTCGGCCGGCCCTATAAGCTGCCGGTCGCCGCCCGGTTCCTGTATGGCGCCCCGGCCGCGAACCTGTCCGGCAAGGGCACGTTGCGCCTGGTGGCCGACCCGAACCCGCCGCCGGCGCTGACCGGCTACCGCATCGGGTTGGAGGGCGAGGTGTTCGCACCCGACGCGCAGGAGATCGAGCTGCCAACGACCGACGCGCAGGGCAAGGCGACGCTGCCGATCCTGCTGAAATCCGCGCCTGACACGACGCGGCCCGTGAAGGCGGAGCTGGATGTGGGCGTCGATGACCCCTCGGGCCGCGCCAGCCACGCGCAGGCCAGCATCCCGGTGCGCCCGGCCGGCAACCTGGTGGGCATCAAGCCGCTGTTCCCCGGTGGCGCCATCGATGCGGGGGGCGAGGCGGCGTTCGAGATGGCGGCCGTGGGGCCGGACCTGGCGCGCGTCGCCGTGCCGGCCCGCATGAAGCTGGTGCGGGAGCGGGTGGACTGGCGGCTGGTGCAGCGCGGCCAGTTGGCGCGGTTCGAGACGGTCTACCGCGACGAGCCGATCGAGGCGGCGGACGTGACTCTGCCGGCGGACGGTGGGTTCCGCTATGCCAAGCGGCTGGATTTCGGCCGCTACCGGATCGAGGTCGCCGAGAAGAACGGGCTGGCCGCGACGTCGGTGCGGTTCCGCGCCGGCTGGGTCGCGTCGGACAGCCCGGACACGCCGGACAAGGTGGACGTGTCGACCGACAGGCGGATGTACAAGCCGGGCGAGGTGGCGAAGCTGCATGTCGTGGCGCCCTTCGCCGGGCAGGCGACGGTGCTGACGCTGACGGACCGGGTGCACGGCCTGCGGGACGTGGAGATCGGGGCCGGCGGCAGCGACATCGACATCCCCGTCGATGCGGCCTGGGGGCCCGGCGCCTACGCGACGGTGCACGTGTTCCGCGGCTCGGCCGACGACAAGCGGCCGGCGCGGGCGATCGGGCTGGCCTGGGTTGGCATCGACCCGGCGGCGCGGACGTTGCCGGTGGCGATCGGGGCGCCCGACAAGGTGGCGCCGCGCGCCCGTGCCGTGGTGCCGGTGCGGACGGCGCCTGGGGCGTGGATCACGCTGGCGGCGGTGGATGAGGGCGTGCTGCGGCTCACAGGCTTCGTGTCGCCGGACCCGATCGCCCATTTCCTGGGGCGGCGCCGGCTGGGGCTCGACATCCGCGACGACTGGGGCCGGCTGATCGCGCCCGGCGAGGGCGAGTCGACCGTGCTGCGCCAGGGCGGCGACGACGGCGCCAGCGCGCTGCCGGAAATCCCGCAGAAGGTCGTGGCGCTGTTCACGCCGCCCATGCAGGCGGGGGCGGACGGCGTGGCGCAGGTGCCGCTGGACCTGCCGGACTTCAACGGCCAGGTGCGGCTGATGGCCGTCGCCTGGCAGGGCGCGCTGATCGGGGCGGCGAACGTCGACATGTTCGTGCGCGACCCGCTGATCGCCGAGCCGCTGCTGCCGCGCTTCCTGGCGCCGGGCGACGAGGCGCGGCTGGCGGTGCTGATGCAGAACCTGGAACTGCCGCTGGGCGAATCCGTGGCGACCGTGTCGGTGGAAGGGCCGCTGGCGGTGATCGGGGAAACCCGGCTGGCAGCGACCTTGGAGCGGAACGCGCAGGTGGTGCGGACGACGACGCTGCGGGCGACCGGGGCTGGGCGGGGGATCATCCGGCTGGCGGTGACCGGGCCCGGCGGCTTCCAGGTGACGCGGGAGACGGGGATTCTGATCCGTCCGGCGCGGGCGCCCAGCAGCATCGCCACCGCGGGGGAGCTGGCGCCCAGGACTGAGATCAGCCTGCAACCGGCGCTGGCGCGGATGGTGCCGGGCACTGGTGCTGCGCGGGCGGTGTTCGGCGGGCCGGTGCGCTACGACGTGGCGGCGATCGTGCAGAGCCTGATCGACTATCCGCTGTCGTGCCTGGAGCAGAGCAGCAGCCGGGGGTTCCCGCTGGCATTGCTGCCGGACGGCCCCTTGGCGGGTGCTGACCGGTCCCTGCGATTGCAGGCGGCGGTGTCTTCGGTGCTGGACAAGCAGCGCTATGACGGCGGCTTCGGCCTTTGGTCGGCCAGCGGCGAGGCGGAGGGCTGGCTGTCGGCCTACGCGACCGAGTTCCTGTGGCGGGCGCAGAAGGCCGGCGCCGCGGTGCCCGGCGGGCCGCTGCGCGACGCGCTGAAATTCGCCGCCGACGCGACGGATCAGCAGGAGAGCAGCCCAGCCGGCCTCGCGACGCGCGCCTACAACCTGTATCTGCTGGCCTTGGCCGGGCAGCCGCGGGCGGGGGCGAACCGGATGCTGGCGGAGGACCTCGATAAGCTGCCGACCCCGCTGGCCCGCGCGCAGGTGGCGGCGGCGCTGGCGCTGACGAACGACCGGCCACGCGCGGAGGCGGCGTTCTCCGCGGCGCTGGCCAGCCCGCAGCGGCGCGACTGGGACGCGGACCGCGGCAGCGCGCTGCGCGACCAGGCGGCGATCGTGGTGCTGCTGAAGGAAAGCGGGCTGCTGACGAACCGCATGCCGGCGCTGCTGGCGGCGTTGCCGGGCGCCGACCTGAAGGCCGAGGCGCTGAGCACGCAGGAGCAGGCGTGGGCGGTGTCAGCCGCGGCCGTGCTGGGGCGCGACGGCCGCCCGGCGCGGATCGCGCTGGACGGCAAGGAGGTGGCGCCCGCGCCGAACCTCAGCCTGCTGCTGACCGGGCCGGCGATGGCGCGCAACCTCGATGACCGCCCGGTGTGGCAGAGCGTCACGACCACCGGCGTGCTGACCGAGGCGCCGCCGGCCGCGCGGAACCAGATGCGGGTGACCCGCAAGTTCTTCACCCCGTCGGGCGAGACGCTGGACCTGGCGCAGATGAAGCAGAACACGGTGTTCGTGCTGCTGATCGAGGGCCGGGCCGATGACGGGCAGGACCACCGGTCGATGCTGCTGCAAGGCTTGCCGGCCGGGTGGGAGATCGCCGGGCGGCTGACGGCGGGCAAGACCAGCGGCATGCCCTGGCTGGGCGACCTGTCCGAGGTCGATTCGCAGCCGGCCGCCGATGACCGCTTTGCGGCGACGATGCTGCTGAACAAGGAGCAACCGGGTTTCCGCGTGGCGGTGCGGCTGCGCGCGGTGACGCCGGGGGACTACGAGCTGCCGGGGGCGCAACTGGTGGACATGTACCGCCCGGCGCTGTTCGCCCGGCAGGCGAGCAACCGGATCAAGGTGCTGGCGCCGGAGTGATGGGGCTGTCCGGCGGTCTGGGCGCGATGACCCTCCATAGGTTCGTCATCACGGGACTTGATCCGGTGATCCACGCGGTTCCGCGTTGCCGGACTCTGGACGTTGCGAGGCACGGCGGAGCAGGCACGTTCGGGCTGAACCGCTTGGGTGGCCGGGTCAAGCCCGGCCATGACGCATCATCTTGAGATCGTTGGCACAAAAAGCGTCAGCCCTCGCGATCGCGGCGCTGCTGCTGCTCGCCTCCGCCTGGACTTTAGACCGCGCCTTCCCGCCCAACCTGGCCCGCGTCGATTCCGTGGGCGCTGAAATCCTCGATCGCCAGGGCCGCCTCGTGGCCGTGCTGCCCGCCCCCGGCGGCGTGTGGCGGTTGCGGACCAGCGTGGCCGACGTGTCCCGGCCGTTCCTCGATCTGCTGGTGCAGACCGAGGACCGGCGCTTCTGGACCCACCCCGGCGTCGATCCCTTGGCGGCGCTGCGGGCGGCGGGCCAGTGGCTGCGGGCGGGGCACGTCGTATCCGGTGGATCGACGCTGGCGATGCAGGCGGCGCGGCTGCTGGAACCCCGGCCGCGGACGCTGCGCAGCAAGCTGATCGAGTCGGCGCGGGCGCTGCAGCTTGAATGGCGTTTCGGGCGAGAGGGCGTGCTGGGCATCTGGCTGACGCTGGCGCCCTATGGCGGCAACCTGGAAGGCGTGCGCGCCGGGGCCCGCGCCTGGTTCGGCACGTCCGCCGCGGCGCTGGACCCGGCGCAGGCTGCGTTGCTGGTGGCGCTGCCACGGAGACCGGAGGCGCTGCGACCGGACCACCACGCGGACCGGGCGGAGCGTGTGCGCGACCGCGTGCTGGCCGAGGCCGTGGGCGTGCCGGTTCCTACCGGCCGCCTGGCTTTCCCGCGGCACGCCGCGCAGGCGGTGGGGGCGCTGGGGCCGGGGCCGGTGATCCGCACCACGCTGGACTTGCCTTTGCAGGCCGGATTGGAGCGGCTGGCGGCCGACCAACTCGCGGTGTTGTCAGAGCGTGTGTCGGTCGCGCTGCTGGTGGCCGATGCCGGGACCCGCGAAATCCGCGCGCTGGTGTCTGGCCGCTGGGGGGACGATGCGCGGTCGGGCGCCATCGACCTGACCCGCGCGGTGCGCTCGCCGGGGTCGGCGCTGAAGCCGTTTTTGTATGCGATGGCGTTCCAGGAGGGGCTGGCGCGACCGGAGACCGTGCTGACCGACCTGCCGCGGCATTTTGGCGGCTATGCGCCGGAGAACTACCTGCGTGGGCATGCGGGCCGGGTCACGGCGGCAGACGCGCTGCGGCGGTCGTTGAACCTGCCGGCGGTGGCGCTGCTGGACCAGATCGGCCCGCTGCGCTTCGCCGAGGCGCTGCGGGCGGCGGGCGCGAAGCCCCGGTTGCCCGGTGGGGCTGACGCTGCGCTGCCGCTGGCGTTGGGCGGGGCCGGGCTGACGATGCGGGAGTTGGCGGGGCTGTATGCCGGGCTGGCCAGCGCACACGGCGCGGGGCCGCTGCGGTTGGTGGGAAGTAGACCCACCGCCCCCGCGCCGCAGACCGAGGCGCAGCGCATCGTGGCCGACATCCTGACCCAGCCGTTCCCGCAAGGCGGCCCCCCCGGCGTGGGGTGGAAAACCGGCACCAGTTGGGGCGGCCGCGACGCCTGGGCGCTGGGGTTCGACCGTACCCACGTGGTCGCCGTCTGGGTCGGGCGGCCGGACGGCACCGCCATGCCGGGGGCGACCGGGCGGGCGTTGGCGCTGCCGCTGCTGGCGCAGGTGTTCGGGCTGCTGCCCGCGTCCCCCCGCGGGGCGCCGCGGCCGGTGGCGATGGCGGCGACCCCGGCTGAAAGCTCACTGCGGCTGCTGTTTCCGCCCCCGGGCGCGGTGTTGTCCGGCGACGGGCCGATGACGCTGCGGGCGATGGGCGGCCGCCGGCCGCTGACCTTCCTGGTGGATGGCGCGCCGCTGGAGGCGGCGCCGTCGCGGCGAGAGGCTGGGTGGTCGCCGTCCGGCCCCGGCTTCTATACGATCACCGTGCTGGATGCGGACGGTTTGGCGGCGCGGGCGCCGGTGAGGGTGCGATGATCAAGACGGTGCGGACCAAGGTGCTGGAGATCGCCTATCTGGACAGCGGACCCGTCGACGGGCCGCCGGTGCTGCTGTTGCACGGCTTCCCCTATTGCGTGCTGGCCTATGAGCGGGTCGGCCCGGCGCTGGCGGCGGCCGGGTGCCGGGTCATCGTGCCGTACCTACGGGGGTATGGGCCGACGCGGTTCCTGGACGCGGCCACGCCCCGGTCTGGCCAGCAGGCGGCACTGGGGGCCGACGTGCGGGACCTGATGGACGCGCTGGACATCCGGCAGGCGGTGCTGGCCGGCTATGACTGGGGCGGGCGAGGGGCCTGCATCGTGGCGGCGCTGTGGCCCGAGCGCGTGCGCGGCCTGGTGACGATCGGCGGCTACAACATCCAGGACATCCCGGGCTCCGTGCGCCCTGGTGCGGCCGAGCAGGAATGGCGGCACTGGTATCAATACTATTTCCACACGCCGCGCGGCGTCGCCGGCCTGCAGCAGAACCGGCGCGACATCTGCCGGCTGCTGTGGCGGCTGTGGTCGCCGGAATGGGCGTTCGACGAGGCCACCTTCGCCCGCAGCGCCGCAGCCTTCGACAACCCGGACTGGGTGGACGTCGTCGTGCAGTCGTACCGCCACCGCTTCGGCTACGCCGCTGGCGACCCGGCGCTGGAGCCGATCGAGACGGCGCTTGCCGGCCAGCCCCCCATCACGGCGCCCACGGTCGTGCTGCACGGCGCCGCGGACGGCGTTGCGCCGCCGGAATCTTCCGCCGATCTGCGCCGGTTCACGGGGCCGGTGCGGCGCGAGGTGGTTCCCGTGGCGGGGCACAACATGCCACAGGAGACGCCGGAGCCGGTGGTCCGTGCGGTGACGGAATTTTTGTAGGGCGGAAGAGCGTAGCGTCATCCGCCGCCCCGTGTGGGACCCAGCCAAAGAGGCGGATGACGCTGCGCTTTTCCGCCCTACGCCGGGGCTGCTTCGAGGCTGCCGGGGCGGAAGACCAGGCGTTGTTCGTGCCATTTGGCGACCTCGCCGCGGTGGGCGATGGAGATGATCGTCGTGCCGGGCAGGCGGGTGCGGAGCGCCTGGTACAGGTCCGCCTCGCCCTCGGGGTCCAGGCTGGCGGTCGCTTCGTCCAGGAACAGCCAGTCGGGCTTCAGCAGCAGCGCGCGGGCGACGGCCAGGCGTTGCTGCTCGCCGCCGGACAGGCGCTGCGCCCAGGGCTGCTCGGTGTCCAGCTCGGGGATCAGCGTGTCCAGTCCCGCGTCTGTCAGCGCCTGCTGCACCGCGTCGGGGCCGATCGTGCCGGGCGATGACGGATAGGTGACGGCCTGGCGCAGCGTGCCGAGCGGGATGTAGGGGCGCTGCGGCAGGAACAGGTAGCTGCCCGGCGGACGCTCCACCGTGCCGCCGCCGAAGGGCCACAACCCGGCCATGGCGCGGAACAAGGTGGATTTTCCGCTGCCGGACCGGCCGGAGATCACCGTCGACCGGCCATGCGGCAGGGTCAGCGCGGCGCCGGCCAGCAGGTTGCGGCCGCCCGGCAGGTCCAACGTGACGTCCCGCAGCACGAGGTCCGCACCGCCGGGTGCGATGCGCACCCCGCCCTCGGCCAGCGCGCGGGCGGCGATGACGGCGTTCCGGAAACCGGTCAGCCGATCGACGTTGGCGCGCCAGACGGCGAGCTCCGCATAGAAGTCCACGAACCAGGACAGTGCGCTTTGCACCTGGCTGAAGGCGCCCGAGATCCGGGTAAGGCCGCCCAGCGTGATCTGGCCGGTGAAATACCGCGGCGAGGCGATGACGATCGGGAAGATGCTGCCGGCCTGCTCATACACGACGATCAGCGCGTTCAGATACTTGGTCCGCGTCATGTACTGGCGCCAGTTGACGATGATCGCGGCGAAGCGCTCCAGCAGGCTGCGCGTCTCCGACCGCTCACCGGCGTACAGCGCAATGCCCTCGGCGTTCTCCCGCACGCGCACCAGGGCGAAGCGGAAGTCCGCCTCGGCCTTCTGCTTGCGGAACTCGATGCCGGCCAGCGGGTTGCCGACCCAGTGCGTGACGGCGGTGCCGAAGATCGCATACAGGATCGCGATGAACAGCAGGTAGCCTGGGATGGTCACGCCCAGCAGCGTGATGGAGCCGGACAGGCTCCAGAGGATGAAGGCGAAGCTGATCAGGGTGGCGATCGTCTTGATCAGGTTCAGGAACAGCCGCAGCGTGTCGGACGTGAAGCTTCTGATGTCGTCGGCGATCCGCTGGTCGGGGTTGTCGGTCGCGGGCTGGCCTGCGATCTGCTGCAGGCCGATCGTGTAGTAGGCGCGGTCGGACAGCCAGTCGTTCAGCGTGCGGTCGGTCATCCAGCGGCGCCAGCGGATCTGCAGCCATTGGGTCAGGAAGGTCCGGTAGATGGCGACCGGCAAATAGACGGCGATGATCAGCCCCCAGCCGGGCATGAAGCCGGAATCGTCGGTCTTCCAGAACAGCAGCAGGTTGATGAAGTCGTCGTAGTTCTTGTTCTGCAGGCTGTCGAAGAACGCGCCGTTCCAGCTGTTCAGCAGCACGTTGACGCGGACGATCAGGAAGTTCAGCGCCAGGATGGCGCCCAGCAGGATGCCGGCGGTCCATCGCTCCTCGGACCGGAAATACGGCCAGGTGAGCCGCCATGCGTCCCGCAGGACGGAACCGAGGCCAGGCTTCAAGGCGCGTCGCTCCGGGCGCGAAGCCTTATGACGCCCCGCACGGCTTCGATGGGCACCGGGCGGCCTTTCCGGAGGATGTCGATCCGTCCGGCCTTCGCCAGGCGGATCGCGGCCTCGCGCACCGGGGTCATCAGCCGCTGCCACCCGTCCTGCTGCGGGCCGGGCTGCAGGGCCCGGGCGACCTCGCTGGGGCAGATCGACTTTTCGGGGCCTCGGGCGGCGGTCAAGGCCAGGATGCTGGTTTCGATCGGGTCGGGTGCGGCGGCTGCTGGCGGGGCGGCGTTTGGCGTGGTCATGGTGCGACGCTGGCGCAGAGCGCGTCGCGCCGCAAGTCATCAGTGGACAGCATGCAGCATGGGCACCGGCTGCGGCGGCCCGAACAGCGTGCCTTCGCCCTGGTCGCAGCCGAAACCGGACAGGATGGCGCGTTGGGTCTCGGTCTCGATCTGGGTGGCGGTCACCTGCAGGCCCTGGCGGCGGGCGATGGTGACGAGGGCGTGCAGCATGGAGTTGGCTGCCCGCACGCCGGGCACCTCGTCCAGGACTTCAGGGGCGAGCACGACGCGCATGACGGGCAGGCGGGGCAGTTGCGCGGCGCTGCGGTTGCAGAAGGCGGCGAGGGCGGTCGCGATGCCGAGGTCGCGCAGCGCCGACAGCGCCAGCACGCCTTCGACGCCGGCATCATCAAGCTGCGTCGCCGTCACTGCGATCTCCAGCTGGTCCGGGGCGAGGCCGCTGCGGCGCAATGCCGTGGCCGCCAAGGCCGGAAGGGCCGAAAGAGGTCCGTGCGCCGGGACGCTGACCGCGACCCCGTCCGCCAGCGCCAGGCTGCACGCGGCGTCGAGGGCGGTTTCGACGCCGAAGCCCGTCGGCACCAGCAGCGCCATGCCGACGAGGCGCCCGGTGCCAAGGCCGATGCGGGACCAGGCTGAGATGCCAGCCGGCACGGGGTTATACGATTGAGTGAGACTGTCGATCAGAAGCATGGCTGTGTCCCGGATAAATCGAACAGTCTTAATTTCCGGGATTGTGTTGAATGAACGGTTAATGCGGCGCCATTTTGTTCGAAGCCCGCG
>JAYUCA010000444.1:0-2820 GCA_043740535.1 Rhodospirillales bacterium
AGTCGGGCTTCTTCGCGCCGGTCGAGGTAACCGGCATGGTGCGGCGGGTTACAGGCGGACGGGTGGACCTGGCCGACGACCGGCACGGGGTGATCGACATGGGCCAGACCGTGGTGTTCGAAGCCGGGGCGGTGACGCTGCTGATCAGCACGCTGCGGGGGATCGCGGGCAACGCGCCGGCGGTGTGGGAGGCGTTCGGGGTGGACCCGGCGCAAGCCAAGATGGCGGTGCTGAAGACGGCTTCGAATTTCCAGTATTTCCAGCCGCTGGCCTCGCGCATGATCCGGGTCGACACCGCCGGGCCGGGCCAGTCCGACGTGTTCACCCTGCCCTGGCGGCGGATTCCGCGGCCGGTCTATCCGCTCGACCCCGTTCCCGACTGGACGCCTTGCCCGCCCTCGACCTGAAGCACACGAAGGAGAGACACATGCGTCGTTCCCTGGCCTGGTTCGCAGCCCTGCTTCTGGCGATCGCCCCGGTGCGAGCTTCCCTCGGGGCCGAGCTGAAAGGCGGCACGCTGCGCGTCGCCATCCTGAACGACATCAGCAATTTCGACCCGCAGGCGTTCCTGGTTCTGAACTTCCCGGTCATTAAGAACCTGTATGACAGCCTGATCGAATACACGCCCGAGGGGCAGGCCGTGCCGAGCCTGGCCACGGCCTGGACCATCGCGCCCGACAGCGCCTCGGTGACGCTCACGCTGCGGAAGGGCGTCACCTTCACCAGCGGCGCGCCGTTCAACGCGGCGGCGGTGGCCGCCACGCTGAAGAAGGCGGCCGATCCGCAGAAGGGCCGCAACGTGTTCGCGACGATGTCGTTCGTGCGGGACTGGACGGTGGTGGACGACAGCACGATCCGGCTGGACTTCAAGGGTCCGGCGCCGGAGCGGCAGATCACCGACCTTCTGCAGTTCATCTCGGTGATCGACCCGGCGGGGATCGATACCGTGGATACCAAGCCGGCGGGGACCGGGGCGTACATGCTGGCCGAGCGGGTGGTGGGGCAGCGCATCCGGCTGGTGGCGAACCCGCATTACTGGCGCGAGAACCAGCCGGTGTCGAAAGAGGCGGTGCTGACGATCTTCAGCGAGGACGCGTCGGCGACGGCGGCGCTGGAATCGGGGGCGGTCGATATCGTGTACGGGGGCAGTGCGCGGAGTGCGTCGCGGCTGAAGGCGGCGGGGTATAGCCTGGTGCAGGGGCCGGGGCCGCTGGTGCAGGTGCTGCGGCTGAACACGAACCGGGGGCCGTTCCGGAATGCGAAGTTCCGGCTGGCGATGAACTACCTGATGGACCGGGCGGCGATCCTGCGGGTGGGGTATGCCGGGCTCGGGCAGGTGGTGGCGCTGCCCTGGGCGCCGGCGAGCCCGGCCTTCGACGCGGCCTACACCACGAATTACGCCTTCAGCATCGACAAGGCGCGGGCGCTGCTGGCGGAGAGCGGGCTGTCGGCGGCGGAGATGGCGGACTGGAAGCTGATGGTGAATGCAGGCGACGAGCCCTCCGTCGTGATCAGCCAGGTGGTGCAGGCCACGCTGGTGCGGGCGGGGATCAAGGTGGACCTCGACATGCGCCAAGCGGCCGACTTCACCGAGGCGATGCTGGGCGGGAAGTTCGACGCGATCTTCGGGGGGGTGGGGAACGTCCAGAAGTTCCCGTCCCGCCTGGCGACGAACAGCATCTACCGGACGGCGAACAACCCGGTGCTCGGCAATCCGCATCCGTTTCCGGCCTATGTCGAGGCGATCGCGCGGGTGGATACGGCGACCGGGGCGGGGGCGAAGGCGGCGATCGAGAACCTGAACAAGGTGCTGATCGAGAGTTCGTTCGCCATCCCGACCAACACGTATGACGCGGCGCTGATGGTGGCGGGCAAGAGCCTGGACGGGTTCACCCGCGACATCGACAACATGATCGTGCTCCGCACCATCGGCCGGAAGGAGTGACGCGCTGACGGAGCCCGTCCTCCAGGTCCGCGGGCTGCACGTCACCTTCCCGGGCGGGATCGAGGCAGTGCGCGGGCTGGACTTCGAGGTGGCTGCCGGCGAGGTGCTGTGCATCGTGGGCGAGTCCGGGTCGGGCAAGAGCGTGGCGGCGCTGGCGGTGTGCGGGCTGCTTTCGCCGGGGGCCATGGTGCGGGGGTCCATCCGGCTCGGCGGCGTGGAGGTCACGACGGCGGGGCGGGACACGCTGCGGCGGATGCGCGGGGAGGATGCCGGTTTCATCTTCCAGGATCCGGCAACGACGTTGAACCCGGTGCTGCCGATCGGGCGGCAGGTGATCGAAGGCCAGGTTTCATTGGGCCGGGTGTCCGGGGCTGCGGCGGGGGCGCGGGCGGTGCAGCTGCTGCGGGATGTGGAAATTCCCGACCCGGAGGGGCGGGCGCGGCAGTACCCCCATCAGTTCTCCGGGGGCATGCGGCAGCGGGCGGTGACGGCGATGGCGCTGGCGGGGCAGCCGCGCCTGATCCTGGCGGACGAGCCGACGACGGCGCTGGATGTGACGGTGCAGGCGCAGGTGCTGGCGATGCTGCGGCGGCGGCAGCAGGAGAGCGGGGCGGCGATCATCCTGATCACGCATGATCTGGGTGTGGTGGCCGAGGTCGCGGACCGCGTGCTGGTGATGTATGGCGGCCGCATCGTGGAGGCGGCGCCGGTGCATGAATTGTTCCGTGACCCGCGCCATCCGTATACCGCCGCGTTGCTGCGGAGCATGCCGCGGCCCTGTCCCATCGCACGAACTACACTCGTCGGGGGTATTATCCCCGTCACCATACTTGTCGAGCCAGAACCCGGCCCCCGAACATTCAGGACAGATTTGC
>JAYUCA010000445.1:0-2634 GCA_043740535.1 Rhodospirillales bacterium
TGATCGTGCGGATGCTACTGTCGCAACCCTCTTAGACGCGCCAGTGGCACGCAGCAGCCAATTTCGGTCGGCTGCCCTAACGCCCAACCTCAGCGCCAAAACATTGCGCCGGACACGCCAGCCACCGCCATGGTGCGATGGTTCCAGATCAGCTTATTGGCCAAACATTGAACAGGCAGAGTCGAAGAAATCTACAACCTGTTGATTTAATTGGCGTCCCGTACGAGATTCGAACTCGTGTTACCGCCGTGAGAGGGCGGTGTCCTGGGCCTCTAGACGAACGGGACAGCACGGCGGCAGCGCATTCGTCCGCACTGCCGAAGGCGCGTGCATAAGCGAGGCCGCGGCCAAGATCAAGCGCCGGTTTTCGAAATCCTGTCCCGCGCCGCGGCCCTCCGCCCCGTCCGGCATGCGTCCGAGCAATAACGCACCTCATCCCACGTCGCCGCCCACTTCTTCCGCCACGCGAACGGCCGTCCGCACGCGGCGCATGTCTTTTCTGGCAATGTGGGTTTCTTGTGCGCCATCAGCGCGCCAGCCCCACGTGCGCCATCAGCGCGCCAACCCTACGTGGCCCAGCGTCCGCCCGGCCTTCGTGTCCACCACGACCACCCGGTCCGGTCCGCCCCCCTGCAACTGCAACGCGAGCCGGTCAACCCCCAACGAGGCCCCCGCGATCCGCGTCCCGGCAGGCTCATCCAGCACCACGCTGGCAATCGGCGCGCCAGGAGCCGACATTCGTCCCACCAGCGTCATACCGATCACGGCGACGCCCGCCACGATCAGGACCCCCATGCCAATCACCGCCGCCTTCAATCCCAGCACCGCATTCCCCCCATGACGGAACTGCCCCCGCCTGTCGGCCTGCCTGAACCCATCGGCGTCACCGCCGGGCCGGACGCCGACGGCCAGCGCTCCGACCGCTTCCTGGCCGACGCCATCGGCGCGATGTCGCGCACCCGCGTCAAGTCCCTGATCCTGGATGGCGCGGTGCTGCGCGACGGCGTCACGCTCCATAACCCGTCCGAGCCCGTCCGCCCGGGCGCCGTCTACAGCGTCCAGCCGCCCGCCCCGGCGCCGGCCCGGCCCGAGCCGCAGTCCATCCCTTTTCCCATCCTGTATGAAGACCGCGACCTGATCGTGCTCGACAAGCCGGCCGGCCTGGTCGTGCATCCAGCGCCCGGCAACCAGGACGGCACGCTGGTCAACGCGCTGCTGGCGCATTGCGGCGACACGCTGCCGGGCATCGGCGGCGAGAAACGGCCCGGCATCGTGCACCGCCTCGACAAGGACACCTCGGGCGTCATGGTCGTCGCCAAGACGGAACAGGCGCTGACCACCCTGTCCGCCGCCTTCGCCGCAAGACGCATCGATCGCCAATACCTCGCACTGGTCTGGGGCTGCCCGGCCCCCTCCACCGGCGAGATCGAGGGCGCCATCGGCCGGGACCCCCGCGACCGCAAGCGCATGGCCGTCGTCGGCAGCGGCGGCAAGGCCGCGTTGACCCGATACAGCACCCGCAAGGCCTGGATGCCCGGCGTCAGCCTGCTGGCCTGCGTGCTCGCCACCGGCCGCACGCATCAAATCCGCGTGCACCTGGCCAGCATGGGCCATCCATTGGTGGGTGACCCCGCCTACCTCCGCCGCATACCCGCCGCCGCCCGTAGCCTGCCGCCGCAGGCGCGCGCCGTCCTCTTGGACTTTCCGCGGCAGGCCCTACATGCCGCCAGGCTGGGATTTACCCATCCGCGCACCGGAGAGGCGCTTCTGTTCGAGACCCCGATCCCCGCCGACATGGCCGCGCTGCTTGTTGAGCTGGACCATATGCAACCGTAGAAGTTACAACTGAATCTTGACAGGACCTACGCGGTCCTGTATCACATCGTGCAACCAGTCCTGCGGGCGTGCGGGGCTGGCGTCCAGTCCAGGGCCCTGCTGCTTCGGGGCGGTCTCTGGGACGTGATGGAGTATCCCGCGCCTATTTCCGGCTTCGCCGCAACTGACTGCTCCGTCGCGCCGTATAGGGCACAGAGCCTCCGTCACCGGACGAACAATGAGGGCCACCATGGCTGCTGCTGCAATCGTCAACGTCGCCCCCGAGGGCAACCTTTCCCGTTATCTCCAGGAAATCCGCAAGTTTCCGATGCTGGCCCCCGAGGAGGAGCTGGCCCTGTCCCGCCGCTGGCGCGACCATGAGGATCAGCCGGCGGCCCATAAGCTGGTGACATCCCACCTGCGCCTGGTCGCCAAGATCGCTATGGGCTACCGCGGCTATGGCCTGCCGGTCGGCGAGCTGATCAGCGAAGGCAACGTCGGCATGATGCAGGCGGTCAAGCGCTTCGACCCCGACCGCGGCTTCCGCCTGGCGACCTACGCCATGTGGTGGATCCGCGCCGCCATCCAGGAGTACATCCTGCATAGCTGGTCGCTGGTGAAGATGGGCACGACCGCCGCGCAGAAGAAGCTGTTCTTCAACCTGCGCCGCCTGAAGGGCCAGATGCAGGCCATCGAAGACGGCGACCTGCAGCCCGAGCAGGTTGCCAAGATCGCCCGCATGCTGGCCGTCCCCGAGCAGGATGTCGTCAGCATGAACCGCCGCCTGGCGGCCCCCGACAACAGCCTGAACGCGCCCGT
>JAYUCA010000446.1:0-2890 GCA_043740535.1 Rhodospirillales bacterium
GCGACGATACTTTGGTCGACCTGCTCAAGGAAAAAGGCTTCGACCTCGCCCGCCGCACCGTCGCCAAGTACCGCGAGGCGATGGGCATCGGCTCCTCGATCCAGCGGCGTCGGCAACGGAAGATGGCGGGGGGGTAGGAGAGTTTTTGCGCCGTCCCGGTCGGATAGAACAACTGCTCGCCACCGATCCGGTAGGAGGCGATTGCCGTCCGGCCAGGTTCTGACGTCAGCCAGTCGTGCCACACCCGGGCCAGCGCCGTCTTCACGTGCGGGAACCGGGCCGGGTTCAGCAGGATGGAGCCGTAGGGGTTGAACAGCGCCGGATCGCCCTCGGCCAGGATCACCAGGTTCCGCCGGTTCCTGAAGTTGGCCCAGCTTGCCCGGTCCGTCAGCGTGTAGGCGTCCATGGCCGCCGCGGTATTCAGCGTTGGCCCCATCCCCTGGCCCAGCTCGCGGTATGCGGCCCCGAGCGCCGTGCGTGCGTCGATCCTCGCCGCGTGCCACAGCCGACGTTCCATGCGGTCCGTCCCGGAATCGTCGCCGCGGCTGGCGAAAGGCACGTGCGCTGCGCCGATCGCCGTCAGGGCGGCGACCGCGTTCCGTCCACCGGCCACGTGCGCCGGGTCCGCCTTCGGTCCGACGACGACGAAGTCGTTGAACATCACGTCGCGCCGGTCGACGCCGTTGCCGTCGGCGGCGAACTTGTCCTCGCCGGGGCGGTCATGCACCAGCAGCGCGTCCGCGTCGCCACGCGCGCCGATCGCCAGCGCCTGGCCGGTGCCGACGGCGACGACCCGCACCTCGATCCCGGTCTGCGCCAGGAAGACCGGCAGCAGGGCGCCGAACAGCCCGGACTCCTCGGTCGAAGTCGTCGAGGCGACGGTGATGAAGGGCCGTGGCTGCGCCTGCGAGAACATGGGAAGCGCCGCCAGCAGCAGGGCAAGAAGACGATGGCGCACCATGCCGGCATCATCGCGCACCACCCCACCGCCCGGCAAGCGCGTTCAGTTTAAAGGCAGGCGCCTCCCGGTTCTTGCGTCATTCCGCCCAAGCGCCGAGATTGGACGCAAGACGAGCACGGACCCCGCCATGACCTCCGCCCGGCGCCAGATCGCCTTCATCAACACATCCCATCTGTTGTGCCACTACTGCCTGCTGATCCTGCCCACCGCCGTGCTCGTCATGGCCCGGCCCGGCGGACCCTTCGGCGACGAATATGGCCCCATCCTGACATTGGCCACCGCCATGTTCGTGCTGTACGGCGTGCTGTCGCTGCCGCAGGGGTGGTTCGTGGAACGGCTCGGGCGGAAGGCCATGATGGCGATGTTCCTGATCGGCACCGGCCTGTCCCTGGTCGCCTGTGGCTTCGCCACCACGCCCTGGACGCTGGCGCTGATGCTGGCCGGGGCCGGGTCGTTCGCTGCGATCTACCACCCGGTCGGCACCTCGATGCTGGTCGAGGCGGCGGGGGACAGGCCGGGCCGGTCGCTGGGCGTGAACGGCGCATTCGGCAACTTCGGCGTGGCGCTGGCGCCCATCGTCACGGCCTTCCTGGCCGGGCATTTCGGCTGGCGATATGCCTTCATCGCGCCGGGGCTGGTGTTCGTGGCGATCGGCGCCGCCTGGCTGAGCATCCCGGCGCACGACTACAGCGTCCGGGCCGGCGGCAGGCCGTTCCCCGTCATCCCGCCAGCCCTGGTGCGCCGCGCCGTCATCGTGCTGCTGCTGATCGCCGTCGTGTCCGGCCTGGTGTTCAACGCCTTCACCCTGCTGTTGCCGAAGCTGCTGCAGGAACGGCTGGCGTCGGATGCGTCCTTATTGCCGGTGGTCGGCGCGGTGGCCTTCGGGGTGACGCTGTGCGGGGCGGCGACCCAGTTCCTCGTGGGCCGGATGATCGACCGGCACACGCTCCGGGCAGTGTTCCTGCCCTGCGCGATGGTGCTGGCCCCGGCGCTGCTGGCGATGGCGTTCCTGGACGGCTGGATGATCCTGCCGGTGGCTGGCATCGCCGCGGCGGCGATCTTCGGCCAGGTCACCCTGAACGAGACCATGACCGCCCGCTACATCGCGCCGCCGCTGCGCGCCCGGATGTATTCGGTGCGCTTCTTCGTCGGCTTCCTCGGCAGCGCCTGCGCCGCCCCGGTCGTCGGTCTGCTGCACCAGCGGACCGGCAGCCTGGCGGTGGTGATGATCGTGCTGGCCGTCGTCGCCGTCGTCACGCTGGGCTGCGCGATGGCCTTCCCGAACCGCAGGGAGGAATTGCAGCCGGAGCTTTGGGACCAGGCCAGCCCCCAGGGCATGGCCGTCGCGGCAGAATAGGGGTTCAACACCGGCGTGCGCGATGCCACATGGCGACGATGAACCGACGCTCTCTTTTCCTCGCCCCGCTGCTGATCCTGCCTCTGGCTGCCCACGCGCAGGTGCGCGCCGCTGCGCTGTCGGCGCAGGACCGGGCGGACGTCGCCCGGATCGAGGCCTATCTGAACTCGGTGCGGAGCCTTCATTCCCGGTTTTTCCAGGTGGCGCCGGACGGCGGGACCAGCCAGGGTCAGGCCTGGCTGGTCCGCCCCGGCAAGATGCGTTTCCAGTACGACCCGCCGGCCCCCTTCCTGCTGGTCGCCGGCAACGGGCTGCTGGTGTTCAACGACCGGCAACTGAAGCAGACCAGCAACATCCCGCTGTCCTCCACGCCGCTGGGTCTGCTTTTGCAGGACAATCTGCGGCTGGCCGGGGACGTGACCATCGTGGCGTTCGTGCGGGCGCCGGGGCAGCTCCAGGTCGGCATCGTGCGCACCGCGTCGCCGCAGGACGGCGTGTTGACCCTGATCTTCGCCGACAACCCGCTGGCGCTGCGGCAGTGGACGGTGCTGGATCAGCAGCGCCACGAGACC
>JAYUCA010000447.1:0-8709 GCA_043740535.1 Rhodospirillales bacterium
AGGTCGGTCGCCGGATCGACCGCCGCGGCCCGGCGCTCCAGGTGCCCGCGCAGCGCCATGCGCAGCGTCGGCTGGTCCTGTTCCAGGTCCAGCGGGGCATCGCTGGCGAAGGCGACCAGCGAATGGCTGTCGATCGCGACATGCACGTGCGCGAAACCAGCCTGGTCCAGCAGCGCGTGCAGGCTGCGCCGGTTCTGGATGACCAGATGCAGGCTGGGCGACAGCAGCGGGATGATGATGCCGGGCGGGGTCGCGGGGGCGATGTCCTCGCCGTTCGGGGTCGTCAGGATGACGACGCCGCCCGGCTTGAGCATGGCGCGCAGGGTGCGGACGAAGGCGCTGGGCGAGGGGACGTGCTCGATCACCTCGGAGCCCATCACGACGTCCATCGTGCCGCGCGCCTCGTCGTCGTCGCGCAGGTAGCGCAGCTCGATCGGCAGATGCAGCGCGTCGCGGCCGAGGGCGGCGAGCGGGGCCGGGTCGATGCCGAAGCCCTGGAAGCCGCGCGTGTTGAGCGCGAAGTCGAGGCCGAAGCCATAGCCGCAGCCGACCTCCATGTAGGACGTGCCGGGGGGCATGCGGAGCTGGGCGAGCGGTCGGGTGATCAACGACACGCCGGCGCCCTGCTGCACGTAGAACGGCACCCGGCCGCGGTTGTTCAGCGCCGGCTCGGCATAGTCGGGCGGCACCTGGCTGTCGTAGAAATGCGCGGTGCAGTCCGGGCAATGCAGCACATGCAGCCGCTTGGCGGGGTTGTCTGGCAGCTGCACGTCGACCGTCAGCACCAGCGTCTTGGGGGCAGCGCTGCCGCAGTTCGGGCAGGCCATGGCGCGGAAGACGGCTGGCGTGGCGGCGCCGGGCGGGTTGAAGAGGATGGTGGGCGGCTGCACGACGCTCGGCAGCAGCCGTGCGGAATGGGGTTCGAGGCTCATGGCCAGCGTTTTCGGCGCTTGCCGCCGGGCTGGCAAGGCCCCGGGCGGCGAGGTCCTGTTGGGCGTGTCAGCCCGGTGCGGGCGGGATCGGCTGCCGGCCGATGCCGCGATACTCCAGCCCGGCGGCCGCCATCGCGCGGGGGTCGAACACGTTGCGCAGGTCCATGATCAGCGTGCCGCGCATCGTCTCGCGCAGGCGTTCCGGCGACAGGGCGCGGAAATCGTTCCATTCCGTCACGACGACCAGCACGTCCGCGTCCTTCGCGGCGTCATAGGCGTCGGTGCAGAAAGACACCGACCCAGGCAGCATGCCGCGGGCATGGTCCATGCCGACCGGGTCGAAGGCGCGGATGTGGGCGCCTTCCTCGGCGAGGCGGCTGATGATCGGGATGCTGGGGGCGTCGCGCATGTCGTCGGTTTCGGGCTTGAAGGTCAGGCCGAGCACGCCGATCGTCTTGCCGCGCACGCTGCCGCCGGCGGCCTGCATGATGCGCACCGCCATGCTGGATTTGCGGGCCTCGTTGACCTGCACGGTCGCCTCCACCAGGCGGGACGGGGCGCCCCAATCCTGCGCGATGCGCATCAGGGCCAGCGTGTCCTTGGGGAAGCAGCTTCCGCCATAGCCCGGGCCGGGGTGCAGGAACTTGCGGCCGATGCGGCCGTCGAGCCCGATGCCGCGGGCGACGTCGTGCACGTCCGCGCCGACCTTCTCGCACAGGTCCGCCATCTCGTTGATGAAGGTGACCTTCATCGCCAGGAAGGAGTTGGCGGCATATTTCGTGAGCTCGGCGGTTTCCAGGTTGGTGAACAGGATCGGCGCCTCGATCAGATAGAGCGGGCGATATAGGCGGCGCATCACTTCGCGCGCCCGTTCGCTCTCGGTGCCGATGACGACGCGGTCCGGGCGCATGAAGTCGCCGATCGCGCTGCCTTCGCGCAGGAACTCGGGGTTGCTGGCGACGTCGAAATCGAGGTCCGGACGGGTGCGGCGCATGATTTCGGCGATGCTGCGCCCGGTGCCGACCGGGACGGTGGATTTGGTGACGACGACGGCGTAGCCGGTCAGCGCCCTGGCCACCTGCTCGGCGGCGGCGTTGACGTAGGACACGTCGGCGTGGCCATCGCCGCGGCGGGTGGGGGTGCCGACGGCAATGAACACGGCATCGACGCCGTGGACGGCGGCGGCCAGATCGTCGCCGAAGCTCAGCCGGCCGGCCGCGACGTTCTCGGTGACAAGGCGGTCCAGGCCCGGCTCGTAGATCGGCATCGTGCCCTGGCGCAGCGCGCCGAGCTTCACGGGATCGACCTCGACGACGGCGACCTCGACGCCCAGGTCGGCAAAGCACGCGCCAGAGACGAGTCCGACATAGCCGCCGCCGATCATAGCAATGCGCAAACCAAGCTCCTGTGGAACAGCGGGCGCAATGCACCACATCGCGTCGTCCAGGGCCAGTCCGGAGGCCGGTCGGTTGTGGTCCAGGATTGTCATTCCACGTCTCCGGCATCGCCGTTGGCGCCGTCGGCGGCGGGGCGACGGGCCGATTCGTCCAGGGCCAACTGCATTCGGCGATCCTCCGCCCGGTTCTTGTCGGTCTGCCGCTGAAGGATCAGCGACTCGATCGTCTCCAGCGCGGTGCGGCAGGCGGCGAGGCCTGCCCGGTATCTCGACACCTCGGCCTCGTACCGCTCATGCAGGGCGCGGGCCTGGGCCGCGTGGTGGCGCCCGGCCGGGAGCCAGGCCGCGAAGGCCTCGACCAGGCTGTCTTCGCCGTCAGGGTCCGAGGCCAGCTCGGCCTCCTGCTCGATCGCCTGTTCGGCGGTGCGGGCGGCATCGGCCGCGGTCGTGGCGGCGGCGAGGCTGACGGCCAGGCAGCGCCGGGCCTCATCGACTGCGGTCTGGCGCAGGCGCAGCACGGCGTCGAGCGGGTCATGCGGCATGGGCGGCATCCTCGGGGGCGGCGGGGGCGCCGGGGTTGTCGCGCAGGATGGCGCGCAGTTCCTGGAATGCGTCGCCGATGCTGCTGCAGGCTCCTCGGTCCTGGCGCAGCATCGCCTCGATCGGCGGGGCAAGCCGCAGCGCGCGGTCGGCCGCCGGGTCCGCCCCGGCGTGATAGGCGCCGAGCCGCACGAGATCAGCGAGTTCGGCCTGGAGGGCGAGGATCGCGCGGGCGTCGCGGACCAGGGCCGCCTCGTCGGCCTCCAGGCAGCCGGGGGTGGTGCGGGAGAGCGAGCGCAGGACGTCGATTGCCGGGTAGCGCCCGGATTCGGCGATGCGGCGGTCCAGGATGGCGTGGCCGTCCAGGATGCCGCGGACGGTGTCGGCGATCGGCTCGTTGGTGTCGTCGCCCTCGACCAGGACGGTGAACAGGGCGGTGATGCTGCCGGTTCCGGGTTGGCCGGGCCCAGGCTCGGGGCCCGGGCCGGCGCGTTCCAGCAGGCAGGGCAGCTCGGCGAACATGCTGGGTGGGTAGCCGCGCGTCGCGGGGGGTTCGCCGCCGGCCAGGCCGATGTCTCGCAGCGCCAGGCAGAAGCGGGTGACGCTGTCCATCAGGAGAAGGACAGCGAGACCCTGGTCGCGGAAATGCTCGGCGACGGTCATGGCGGCGTAGGCGGCCTCCCGCCGGAGGAGCGGCGGCTGGTCCGACGTCGCGATGACGACGACGCAGCGGGCGATGGCGCGGCCGAGGTCATCCTCGATGAACTCCCTGACTTCCCGCCCGCGTTCGCCGACCAAGGCGAGGACGACGACGTCGCAGCGGGCCTGCTGGGCGAGCATGGCAAGCAGGGTCGATTTGCCGACGCCCGAGCCAGCAAAGAGGCCGAGGCGCTGGCCGGTGCGGCAGGTGGTGAAAAGGTCCAGCGCGCGAACGCCGAGGCTGATGCGCGGGCCGAGCCGGGCGCGGGTGGCGGCTGGCGGCGGGGGCGTCCGGACCGGCCGCGGGCGGCCGCGCGGCAAAGTCCCCCTGCCGTCCAGGGGGTTGCCCAGCGGATCGACGACGCGTCCGAGCCAGCCGTCGCCGACCGGCAGCCCGGCGGCTCCGGGTTCGCGGCCCTCGGCGCCGCCTTGGCTGGTGGGCGCGACAGCGATGCTGACGGTGGCGCGGGCGCCCGGGCCGATGCCCGCCAGGGCGCCCAACGGCATGGCGCGCGCGCGGCCGCCACGGAAGCTGACGATCTCGGCGGGGATCGGGTTCTGCGCCCGGCCGTGCAGCATGAGTCTGTCGCCGACAGCGAGAAGCGGGTCGAGGCCGGCGATATCGACGGCGAGGCCGGCTGCGCCTGTGACCTGACCGGTTGCAGAGACCGGCGCGATGCACGTCATCATGGAGCGGGCAATTTCGAGCCGATCTACAACCTTGGATTGGTTCAACGAGGAAACTCCGTCGGAATAACGGGAAAAACTGCCCGTCTAGGGTGTATAAACAGTTTATCTCATTCTTTAGACATTTTAATCGGGAAAAAAGATGGACAGACACATCCTATGGTTGCATATACGGTTCATAAACGTCACCCGGAGCAAACAAATGCGCGTTTTGATCGTTGAAGATGATGGTCTGTCCAACCGTGCGTTGGGTTTGCTGCTGCGGTCGAGCGGCGTGATCGTCGATCACATCGACTCTGGGGAGGAGGCGCTGGAGTTGACGCGGCACTACGATTACGACGTCGTGCTGGTCGATCTCGTTCTGCCCGACATGGAAGGCTATGACGTCGTCCGCCGGATGCGCGCGGCCCGCGTCGACACGCCCGTCATCATCCAGTCGGCGCTGGTTCGGCCGCAGGCCCGGGTCAAGGCCTTCGGGATGGGGGCCGATGATTTCATCACCAAGCCGTTCGACCATGCGGAACTGTTCGCCCGGATGCAGGCGATCGTGCGGCGCAGCAAGGGCTACAGCCAACCGACGCTGCGCTGCGGTTCGTTGCAGCTCAACCTGGACAGCCGGGAGGTGCTGGTATCCGGTCAGCGGGTTCACCTGACCGGCAAGGAGTATTCGATCCTCGAGCTTCTGGTGCTGCGCAAGGGCATGGTGCTGACCAAGGAGGTTTTCCTCAATCACCTCTATGGCGGGATGGATGAACCGGAGATGAAGATCATCGACGTGTTCATCTGCAAGCTGCGCAAGAAGCTGGCCGAAGCCGGGGCGCCGAACGTGATCGGCACGGTGTGGGGCCGGGGTTACATGGTGCGTGACGCCGCTGTGCATCCGATGCTGGCGACTGCCGCGCCGCGGGCGGATGCGCCGGTTGCCGAGTGTTTGTCGGCCTGATCGCCGTTGCGGCGGTTCGCCTGGAATTGGGCGCTGTTTGCCAAGGGTCATGACTGATGACCCTTGGCGAGGGCGCCCGGTTCCCTGGCAGGTTTCAAGTTCATTAGAACAGGCCGTGCAGGAACCACGACAAGTCCCCGGTGTCCGGGTCGAGGCCATTGCCCTGGCGGAACAGCCAGAACCTTTGGCCGCTCTCGTCCTCAACCTGGAAGTAGTCCCGGACGGACTGCCGCTCGGCGTCATGGCGCCACCATTCGCCATAGATCCGCTCCGGGCCGTCCGCCCGGCGGATGCGATGCCGGTGGCGGCGCCAGGTGAAGGCAACGGGTGGCTGGTCCGGCAGGGCCGCCAAGGCCTCGATGGGCCGAGGTGGGTTCAGCAGCCGGGCGGGGGCCTGAAGCCGCGATGGCCAAGGACAGGCCGATGCCGCCCGTTCCATCTTGCGATGCCGGCCGGTCCCCCCGGGATTCTTGCCCCATGGGCCTCTCCACGGCAAAACCGGTGGTGGCTGCGGCGCCAGGGCGACCAGGCGGAGATGCGCGGCCCTTGATACGCTGCCCTGTTCGTCATCCGGGCTGGCCAGCCTTCCATCCGTCTGCTGCTCTGCCTCCTTCAGCAAAGCTATCGCATACGGCGAACCCGTTGTAATTTCGTCATGTTCTGGCTTGACCCAGGCAAGCACGCCGTTCGGTGGGGACGCAGCGAAAGGGCTGAAACATCGCACTTGCATGACCGATACCCGATCGGTTGCCGGCGCGTGGAGGGCCGGGTCAATCCTCGGGCTCGACCCCACTGGCCATGACGGTCCCGGCCATGGCGGTATTTTTACCGGATCGCTGAAAGGCAGGACGTCCGAAGCTGCCGGCACGGCGCCGGGCGGCTCCTTGCGCACGGAACGCTCGGGGATTTCGCTCGCCACCGGCGCCGCCCTGTAGATGCGGCCGGCGCCGAGCCGGTTGGTCAGACGGTCCACCAACCGCGCGACATCCTGCGGCGGGGCGCCGTCCGCCTGTTGCTCCCACGGCAGCGGCTCCGCCAGCGGGGCGGACAGGCGCATCGCCTCCACCCCCAGGCCAGGATCGACCGTATCCAGCCGTTCCTGCAGCAGACGGGCCAGGTGCCGGGCATCGCGCGATGGCCGGGCCGTGCCGATCCGGATGCCGGCGACCAGGCCGTCCACCCGCTCGAACAGCAGGTCAAGCTGCCGGGCGCCGAGTCCGTGTTGCTCCATCTCCTCGCACAGCGCGCCCACCAGGTGGTCGATGCCGATCGACAGCGCCTCGGCCGTCAGCAGCGGCTCCTGTAAGGCGACCCGGTGCTGCAGCGCATGCTCGGGCGCCAGGGGCGCGAGCGATTCCTCCACCCGGCCATGCGCCTGGTCCAGCCGCAGGCCAACCAGCAGGCCGAAGCGCCGGGCCAGGAGGGCGCGCGGGATGCGGGACAGATGCCCCACCTGCTCGAAGCCGAGCCGGCGCAGCGTCGCCTCCAGCTCCGGCGCCAGCCGCAGCGCCGCCACCGGCAACGGGGCGACTGCCGCCGCCTGCCGGCCCGGCGGGATGACCAGGTCGGGTGCATCGCCATGCCGGGCCATGGCGTGGGCCGCCCCCGGCGTGTCGGCCACGGCGGCCCGGGCGTGCAGCCCGTCCCGCCCCAGGCGCTGCAGCAAGGCGTGCAGCAGGGCCGCTTCGCTGCCGAACAGCGGTTCGCAGCCGGTCACGTCCAGCCAAAGACCGTCTGGCGCGCAGACCGAGACCAGCGGCGTGAAGCGGTGGCACCATCGGGCCAGGCGCAGCAGCGCCCGGGCATCCGCGTCCGGCTCCGCCTCCGTCACCTGCAGCCCGGGTATCACGGCGAGCGCCTGCGCCACCGCCATGCCAGGGCGCAACCCCAGCGCCGCCGCAGCCTGATCGACGGCGCCGATCACCCGGCGGCGCCCGTCATGCAGCGCCGTCACGACAGGGGCATCGCCCGGAGCGGCGTCCGGAGCATCGCCCGGAGCGGCGTCCTCAGGCCGCGGCGATGCCGATCGACGGCGCCGCAGCCGATCCGTCGGCCAATGTGGAAACCAGACCGAGACGACCCGACGCATCGCACGCCTCCACCACCCAGGATCCCGTCTGTCCGCCCCGGCACCGCGTCAGCTCCAGCCGCCAGCGGAGCCGGCCCAGCCCCGGTGCGGCCGGGTCCGCAAGGGGCGGCGCCGAGGGCTCGTGCCCGATCCGCCATCGGGTGATGGCGGCCAGGGCGCCCTCCGGCTGAGCCTGCCGGCGCAGCAGCAAGGCGAGGGCGCCGCCCGCCTGCGCCGCCAGATGCAGCCGGCGCGACGCCGTCAGGGTCAGCCGGGCCGACACCTCGGCCACCACGCCCGCCAGGCCCGGGTGGCGCAGACCCTCCTCCATCACCAGCAGCGCGCCGTTGCGGCCGGCTTCGGCGTATATCACCCGGCTGGGATGCAGCCCGGCGGCGGCCATGGCCGGGGCGAACAGATCATGCCGTTCCAGCACCCACAGCACCGGGCCGGGGTGGCGGGCCAGCAGACCGGCGGCGAACAGGGCAGGGGCGGCGGCGAACTCCACGTCGATGCCGCTGCCGATGATCTCGTGCAGGGCGGCCGTCGGCAGGCCGCCGCCCGGCAAGGCGGCGTCGATCGCGGGGATGCCGAAGGGCAGCACACCGGCCTGGCTGACGGGGCCGCCCCGCTCGATCCGCGCGATGGCGGTGCGAAGGCCTTCCAGGGTGGCAAGGGGTGGAGCGAGCATGTTCTTAATTTGTTCTCATCGGCGTCCGGCGTCAAGGATCATTCGGGCAGGGCGGCGCATCTCAGGCACGAAAGGAGCGCCGGGACGTCAAAAAGAGTTTCATCCAGAATGAAGTAATGTTCTTCAACTTATTGATTCTGTGTTTTTAATGCTCGGAATCTGCGTCGTGTCCGGAAAGGCCAGCAGCGGCACGGCGACCTATCCCTCGTCTTATCGACGCTCCTCCGTTGGACAGGATGCTCCCATGCGTTGCCCTGTTGACAGCGATACCCCGGCAGCGCCTCTTTTGATAAAAGAGGATGGGACACGCCCTATGATCCGCCCGAACCCGGCTGCCGCGACCCTGCTCGTGAGTGCAGACGCTCAAGATGCATCGGTGATCGGCCGCCGCCTGGTCCTGGGCGGCGCCGGGGTGGGACTGCTGCCTCGGCTGGCGCGCGCCGAGATGGCGTCATTGGAGGCGGCGGCGCGCAAAGAGGGCGCGGTAAGCTGGTATACCGCCCATACCGATGGCGAGACGGCGAACATGATGGCCCAGGCGTTCATGGCGCAGTATCCCGGCATCTCGGTGGGCGTCGTGCGGACCACGGCGCAGGTCGCGTATCAGCGGCTGCTGCAGGACCTGAAGAACGGCATCCCGCCCTGCGACGTGTTCAGCTCGACCGATCTCGGCCACGACGTGGCGTTGTCCAACGAGGGGAAGTTCGCCAGATATACCCCTGAGAATGCGAAATATATTTTGCCCGATTTTGC
>JAYUCA010000448.1:0-12051 GCA_043740535.1 Rhodospirillales bacterium
CCTACAGCCTGACGAACAACGACACGCGCTTCGCGGCCGGGCAGATCGGGACGGGGGCGGAGTTCTTCGCGTTCCTGAAAGACGCGTTCGACATGCTGATGCGGGAAGGGGCGACGCAGCCGAAGATGATGTCGGTGGGGATGCACCAGCGGCTGCTGGGTCACCCGGCGCGGGCAGCGGGGCTCGAGCGGTTCCTGGACTACGTGGCGGCGCAGGAGGGCGTGTGGGTGACGCGGCGGCTGGAGATCGCGCAGCATTGGATGAAGGTGCATCCGGCCGCGTAGGGCCCGTGTGCGGGGAACAGGCTGGACGTTGTCCGTTCAGGGGCCTACACCCCGGCGCTTCCTGAAATGAGAAGTTGAGACCATGCGCAAGAAGCGCGGCCGTCCGTTGAACGGATGGCTGATCGTCGACAAGCCGGCGGGCATGACAAGCACCGACGTGGTGAACAGAGTGAAGCGCGGGTTCGACGCGCAAAAGGCCGGGCATGGCGGCACGCTGGATCCGCTGGCGACCGGGGTGCTGCCGATCGCGTTCGGGCATGCGACCAAGACCGTGCCCTATGTGATGGACGGCACGAAGCTGTACCGGTTCACGCTGACGCTCGGCGAGGCGCGGGACACCGACGACGCGGACGGCGCCGTGGTGGCGACGAGCGCCGTGCGGCCGACGGACGACCAGCTCCGCGCCGCACTGCCGGCGCTGACGGGCGACATCATGCAGGTCCCGCCGGTGTATTCCGCGATCAAGGTGGCGGGCGAGCGCGCCTATGACATGGCGCGCGAGGGCCGTGCGCCGGAACTGCCGCCGCGCCCTGCCCGCGTCGATCGGTTCGAGTTGGTGGAGCGGCCAGACGCCGACACGGCGGTGTTCGAGGTGCAGTCGGGCAAGGGGGTGTATATGCGGAGCCTGGCGCGGGACCTGGCCGTCGCGTGCGGCACGGTGGGGCATATCAGCGCCCTGCGCCGGCTGCGGGTCGGTCCCTTCATGGAAGCGCAGGCGATTTCGTTGGACCGATGCGTGGCTTCGGAGGACATGCCGCGGGCGTCCCCGGACCTTCTGCTGCCGGTCGCGACCGCGCTGGCCGACATCCCGGCGCTGGACTTGACCGAGGCGGAGGCCTTCGGCTTGTCGCAAGGCCAGCCGATCAGCCTGATCGACCTGATGGGCCGCATTCCACCGACCGCCAACCCCGATGGCGGGTTGGCCCGTGCCATGGCGGGGGGGCGCGTCATCGGGCTGTGCCGGCTGGAGGCAGGGATGCTCCGCCCCGAACGCATGCTGTAGGCCAATGTTCGGGCGCATCCACAAAAGGTAAACCAGAAGCATAACGAGGTAGGGTAGGCTTCAGCCCAACCCGTGAAGTCACCCACACCAACCCGACCGAAGGCCGCAACCTCCGATGAAGACCAGCACCGTCGATTTCACCACGAACCTCGGCGACGTCGTGCTGACCTTGTTCGACGATCAGGCCCCCAGGACGGTTGCCAACTTCCTCGGCTACGCCACCAATTTCACCGTCGGCGCCGGCTACACCAACAGCATCTTCCACCGCCTGGCCAGCGGCTTCGTGCTGCAGGGCGGCGGCTACGACGTCGCCGGCGGACAGATCAACACCATCGCCGCCGGGGCCCCCGTGGTGAACGAGTTCGGGATGTCCAACATCAAGGGCACCGTCGCGATGGCGAAGCTCGGCGGCGACCCTAACTCGGCGACCGACCAGTTCTTCGTCAACCTTGCCGACAACGGGGCGAACCTCGACGCCCAGAATGGCGGCTTCACCGTCTTCGGCCGGGTCACGGATGCAAGCTTTCCGGTGGTGCAGGCGATCGCATCGCTGCCGACCTATAATTTCGGCGGTGCGTTCACGCAAATCCCGCTGACGGGCTACACGAGCGGCCAGGTGGTGCAGACCGCCAACCTGGTGACGATCAGCCGCGTGACCGTCACGACCAGCTTCACCAGCCCGGACCCGTTGTTCGACGTCGCCTATTACCTGGCCCACAACGCCGATGTGGCCGCCGCCGGCGTCGATCCCTACCAGCACTACATGGCGATCGGCTGGAAAGAGGGCCGCAATCCCGACGGATGGTTCGACGACAAGTATTACCTCACCCAGAACCCCGACGTTGCCGCTGCAGGCGTCAACCCCCTGTTGCATTTCGAGCAGAACGGCTGGCGCGAGGGCCGGCAGCCCAGCCTGTTGTTCGACGATGCGAAGTATCTGACGGCCAACCCGGACGTGCGTGCGGCCGGCCTGGACCCGTTGCAGCACTACATCCAGAATGGCCAGGCCGAGAGTCGGGTCAGCTTCCTGACCGGCGGCACAGCGGCGGCCGATCCGTTGGTCAATGCCACGTACTACGATCGCCAACTCGGCGCGACGCTGGTCCCCGGGGGCACGGCGGGTGCCCAACAGGCGGCCTGGTCGTATGACAATGGCGGCTGGCAGCGCGGCCTGAACCCCGACGCCTTCTTCGACACGAGCTACTACCTGGCCCACAACCCCGACGTCGCGGCGGCCCACATCGACCCCCTTCTCCACTTCGAGCAGTTCGGCTGGCACGAGGGCCGCGACCCCTCGGCCCAATTCAGCACCAACAAATATCTGGGCGCCTACGCCGATGTCGCGAAGGCCGGATTGGATCCGCTGCTGCACTACGTCCAATACGGCCAGAACGAGGGCCGCTCCGCCTTCGCCGTGTAAGGCTTGCGGCGGACGAGAACACCTGGCCCGCACCGATTTCACTGGACAAACCGGCGCCGCCCCCCGATACCCCTGCGATCCCGTCGGACCCATCGCGTCCGGTTGCGACCCCGCTGGACGACATCCCGGCGTTGGCCACAACCGGAGCATAGGCCGTAGGCGCGCCTTCCGGCGCTCCTGTTCCATAGACGACAGGCCGCAAGGCCGTTCGTGCCATGGCGAAGGGTCGCGGATGCGGGCACTGCCCGGCCGCCTCCATCAACCCTGTTACGGAGTCAACCGATGTCGATTACCGCAGAGCGTCGCACGACGCTCGTATCCGAGTACAAGCTTGCCGAAACGGATACCGGCAGCCCCGAAGTTCAGGTGGCGCTGGCCTCTGAACGGATCACCAACCTGACCGAACACCTGAAGATCCACGCGAAGGACTTCCACAGCCGGCGTGGCCTGCTGATGCTGGTGGGCCGCCGCCGGCGGTTGCTCGACTATCTGAAGCGCAAGGACAGCAACCGCTACCAGGCGCTCATTCAGCGCCTCGGGCTCCGCCGCTAGACTGCTATCCCCGGCGCCATGGGGGCGCCGGGCTACACGCGGGGCCGGATGCCCCGCACTGCCGCGACGCGGCAGGGTTGCACGCTGGCCAACCGGGTCCGCTGATGCGACGGCGCCTCCGGCCACCTGGTTCCGCGGCTGCACGCAGGTGCATCCGCGCCCATGTCGCCCGAGACGCCGCACCCGCACGGACCCCCAGGCCCGCCCTGCCCTGCCCCGGCGCCGAAGGGACGAAACAGCATGTTCAATTATTTCCGCAAGGAACTCGACTGGGGCGGACGCAAGCTTATCCTCGAGACGGGCAAGATGGCCCGCCAGGCCGACGGCGCCGTGCTGGCCCGCTACGGCGACACCATCGTGCTGTGCACGGCGGTGGGCGTGCGCACGGCCAAGCCGGGCCAGGACTTCTTCCCGCTGACGGTCAACTACCAGGAAAAGGCCTTCGCGGCCGGCAAGATTCCCGGCGGCTTCTTCAAGCGCGAGGGCCGGCCGTCTGAAAAGGAGGTGCTGACCAGCCGCCTGATCGACCGCCCGATCCGCCCGCTGTTCCCGCAGGGGTTCCGGAATGAGGTCCAGGTCGTCGCCACCGTGCTGAGCCACGACATGGAGAACGACCCCGATGTCGTCGCCATGATCGGGTGTTCGGCCGCGCTGACGCTGTCGGGCATCCCGTTCTTCGGCCCCGTGGCCGGCGCGCGCGTCGGCTTCGTCGACGGCGCATACGTGTTGAACCCCACCACCGAGCAGCTTGCCGCCAGCCAGCTCGACCTGGTGCTCGCCGGCACGACCGAGGGCGTGCTGATGGTCGAGAGCGAGGCGCAGGAGCTGACCGAGGAGGTCATGCTGGGCGCCGTGACCTTCGGGCATGACGCGATGCAGCCGGTCATCCAGGCGATCATCGAGCTGGCCGAGGCAGCCGCCAAGGAGCCGTGGCACATCGCCGAGCCGGCGCCGGAGCTGGAGGCGCTGAAGGCGCGTGTCGATGCGCTGGCCCGTGTCAGCATCGCCGCCGCGTACACCGAGACGCAGAAGCAGGTCCGCCAGGAGAAGGTGGGCGCCGCCAAGAAGGCCGCGATCGAGGCGCTGGTGGCCGAGGGGCTGGATGCCGACAAGGCCAAGCCGCTGTTCAAGGCGCTGGAGGCCGACGTCGTCCGTAACGCCATCCTGGACACCGGCATGCGGATCGACGGGCGCGACACCAAGACCGTCCGGCAGATCGTGGCCGAGGTGGGCGTGCTGCCGCGGGCGCATGGCTCGGCATTGTTCACCCGTGGCGAGACGCAGGCGCTGTGCGTCGCGACGCTGGGCACCGGGCAGGACGAGCAGATCATCGATGCGCTGGAAGGCGAGCGGCGCGAACACTTCATGCTGCACTACAACTTCCCTCCCTACTCGGTCGGCGAGGCCGGGCGCATGGGCAGCCCCGGGCGTCGTGAGATCGGGCATGGCAAGCTGGCGTACCGCGCGGTGCGGCCGATCCTGCCGACGAAGGATGCTTTCCCCTACACGCTGCGCATCGTCAGCGAGATCACGGAAAGCAACGGCAGCAGCAGCATGGCGACGGTGTGCGGCACCAGCCTGGCGCTGATGGATGCGGGCGTGCCGCTGAAGCGCCCGGTGGCGGGCATCGCCATGGGGCTGATCAAGGAGGACCGCGGCTTCGCCGTGCTGTCCGACATCCTGGGCGACGAGGATCATCTCGGCGACATGGACTTCAAGGTGGCCGGGACCGAGACGGGCGTCACCAGCCTGCAGATGGACATCAAGATCACGTCCATCACGGCCGACATCATGAAGATCGCGCTGGACCAGGCCAAGGACGGCCGGTTGCACATCCTGGGCGAGATGGCGAAGGCCATCACCGGGGCGCGCAGCGACGTGGCGGCGACGGCGCCGAAGATCACGGTGATCAACGTGCCGAAGGAGAAGATCCGCGAAGTGATCGGCACCGGCGGCAAGGTGATCCGGGACATCGTCGAGCAGTCCGGCGCCAAGATCGACATCGAGGACGACGGCACGATCAAGATCAGCTCCAGCGACGACGCCAAGACGCAGAAGGCGATCGCGATGATCAAGGGGATCGTGGCCGAGGCCGAGATCGGCACGATCTACAACGGCAAGGTCGTCAAGACCGCCGAGTTCGGCGCGTTCGTGAACTTCCTGGGGGCCAAGGACGGCCTGGTGCACATCAGCGAGCTGGCGCAGACGCGCGTCGCCAAGACCACGGACGTGGTCAAGGAGGGCGACCTGGTAAAGGTAAAGGTCATCGGCTTCGACGATCGCGGCAAGGTGAAGCTGTCGATGCGGGTTGTCGATCAGGAGACTGGCGCCGACATCACCGAAACGGTCGGCGCCAAGCCGGGCCGTGAGGGTGGACGCGAGGGCGGCCGCGAGGGTGGCCGCCGCGACCGTCAGGACGCGGCCGAGTAACGTCTCCATCATTTGTCGATGCCGCCGGGTCTGGCAAAACAGATCCGGCGGGACAATGTGGTGACGTGATGGGATTTTCGGGGTTTCGGCGGTGATGAAATCGGTGAACGCGATCCGCATGGGCGGAGTGGACGTCTTGCCGCTGGTCGAGGGCGGCAAGGGCATTGGCGTATCGACCGGCGTGTCAGCCGGGCATTGGGCCGGCGAGAACGGCGTGGGCACGTTCAGCGCGGTCAATGCGGATTTCTATGACGAAAACGGCGATCCGATCGAGCAGACCTACCTCGGGCGGACCCGGCGGGAGCGGCATGAGGAGCTGATCCAGTTCGGCATCGATGGCGGAATCGCGCAGGCGCGGCGTGCGTATGACCTGTCAGGCGGGCGGGGCCGGGTTCATGCGAACCTGCTTTGGGAGATGGGCGGCGCGGAGCGGGTGATCACCGGCGTGCTTGAGGGCGCCAAGGGGCTCGTGCACGGTCTGACCTGCGGGGCCGGGATGCCCTACCGGCTTTCGGACATCGCGGCGAAGTTCGGTGTGCACTACTATCCGATCGTGTCTTCGGCGCGGGCGTTCAACGCGCTGTGGAAGCGTGCCTACAGCAAGGCGGCGTCGCTGCTGGGCGGCGTGGTTTATGAGGATCCGTGGCTGGCCGGCGGGCATAACGGCCTTTCGAACGGCGAGGACCCGACGATCCCCGAGGATCCGTTTCCGCGCGTGCTGGCGCTGCGCAAGCTGATGCGGACGTTCGGGCTGGACGAGACGCCGATCATCATGGCCGGCGGCGTGTGGTGGCTGGAAGAATGGGAGCATTGGATCGACAGCCCTGAGCTGGGCCCGATCGCGTTCCAGTTCGGCACACGGCCGCTGCTGACGAAGGAAAGCCCAATCAGCGAGGCGTGGAAGCACCGGCTGCTCACCCTGAAGGAAGGCGACGTCTTCCTGAACAAGTTCAGCCCGACCGGTTTCTACAGCAGCGCCGTGAACAACGACTTCATCGGCGAGCTGCGGGAGCGGGGCGACCACCAGGTCGCCTACACGACGGAGCCCGTGGGCGAGCATGTCGCCGTGCTGGGGATCGGGCCGCGGAAGCGCCCGGTGTATCTGACCCCGCATGACCTGGCGAACGTGGAGAGCTGGCTCCTGACCGGGTTCACCGAGGCGCTGCGGACGCCGGACAGCACGCTGGTGTTCGTGACGCCGGAGCGGGCGGCGAAGATCACCAAGGACCAGGTGGACTGCATGGGCTGCCTGAGCCTGTGCCGGTTCAGCAACTGGAGTCAGCACGAACCGTCATTCGACAACGGCAAGAAGGCCGACCCGCGCAGCTTCTGCATCCAGAAGACGCTGCAGGAGGTTCGCCGGTCTGACCAGACGCCCGAGGAGATCGAACATCAGCTGATGTTCAGCGGGCACAACGCCTATCGCTTCGCAAGCGACCCGTTCTATTCGAACGGCTTCATCCCGACGGTGAAGCAACTTGTGGAACGGATCCTGTCCGGGCGTTGAGACTGTCAACGCCAGGCGCTCGGCGAAGCGATGCCGGGGCCAAATGTACCGCTGTTGGCCCCTGGATCGCCACGCCGCAAGGGCGGCTCGCGATGGCGGGTGATGAGCCCTGAGACTTGGCATACGAGCGTGATCGCTTCGTCGATCTGAAGCGACCACGCTCCGCTTCGCAAGGGCTCGCGATGACGAGTCATTACTTACTGTCGTTGGTATAAGACGGCGGAATTTGCGCCTTATTCCGACCCGGTCGAAACGTCGGTGGCGCCGGGCTCGGACGCCAGGGCGAGCGCGCGGGCGTAGACCAGTTTTTTCGGCAGTCCGGTCGCCGCCGCCACCACGGCCGCCGCGTCGCGCACGCTGCCGCCCGCCAGCGCCCGGCGCAGGTGGCCGTCCAGGTCTTCGTTGTCGGGCGCCTGTTCCTCCGGCGGGCCAACGACCACGGTGATCTCACCCCGTGCGGCATTGGCCTCGTAATAGGCGGCCAGGTCCGGCAGCGGGCCCCGGCGGACCTCCTCGAACCGCTTGGTGAGTTCCCGTGCGACCGCCGCCGGGCGCGCGCCGAAGGCAACCGCCATGTCGGCCAGCGACTCGGCCAGGCGGTGCGGCGCCTCATGCCACAGCAGGGTTGCCGACAGCCCGGCGTGCTCGGCGGCGCGAAGGCGGCCGAACACGGCAAGGCGCGCGGCGGAACGCGGCGGAGGGAAGCCCAGGAACAGGAAGGGCTGCGGCGGCAGGCCGGAAAGCACCAGCGCCATGACGGCGGCGTTGGCTCCGGGAACGGCGGAGACGGCGACGCCAGCCTCGATCGCCGCGCGGACCAGGCGAAAACCGGGATCGCTGACCAGGGGCGTGCCGGCATCGGACACCAGCGCGATGCGGGCGCCCTGAAGCAGCCGGGCGACCAGCGCCGGGGTGCGCGCGGTTTCGTTGTGGTCGTGCAGCGGCTCCGTCCGGGCGCCGATGCCGTATTCCTGCAGCAGACGGGCAGTCGTGCGGGTATCCTCGCACAGGATGAGGTCGGCAGCGCGCAGGGCGGCGACCGCGCGCGGCGAGATGTCACCGAGATGACCGATCGGGGTGGCTACGAGAACGAGTCCCGGTGGTATGGTGGACGACCGGGCTTCGTCGTCGCCCGCTGCAGGAGGATGCGTCGATGGGTTTTGGTTTGGCTCGGCCGTGGTGGTCATCCGTCCCTCTGTGTTCAGCCGGTCTGACCGCTCTGCTGGTGCTGAGCGCCTGCGTAGCCGAGCCGGGGTCATCGCGCTATGCCGCACCCACGCCGCTGGATGGGCCGACGCGGCCCGGGGCCTTGCCGCCGCCGGGTGCGGCGAGTGCGCGACGGGTCGCGATCCTGTTGCCGCTGACCGGGCAGAACGCGGAGGTGGGGCAGGCGATGCTGAAGGCGGCCCAACTTTCGCTGGATCAGCCGGGCGCGCCGAAGCTCGACCAGCAGGACACGGGGGGAACGCCGGAGGGTGCGGCGAACGCCGCCCGGGCGGCGCTGGCCGCGGGCGCAGGGATCATCCTGGGGCCGCTGACGGCGGCCGAGACAGCGGCCGCGGCGCCGCTGGCGCGGGCCGCCGGGGTGCCGATGCTGGCGTTCACGTCGGACGCGGTGCAGGCGCAACCGGGGGTGTGGACGCTGGGCATCACGCCGGGGCAGCAGGTGCGCCGGCTGGTGCTGGCGCTGCAGGCGGAGAACAAGACCCGGCTGGCGGCCGTGGTGCCGGACAACCCGTTCGGCGAGGCGCTGGCGACCGGTCTGCTGACGGCCACGAGTTCGGCGGGGATGCCAAGCCCCAACGTGGTGCGGACACCGTCCAGCTTCAGCGGCCTGAACGACGCGCTGAAGTCGGTATCGGACTATGGCGGCCGGCGCGGGGCGCTGGAGGCGCAGCAGCGGTCGGCGCGCGCCACGAACGACGCGGACGGGCGGCGGACCGCGGCAGAGATCGGGCGGCGCGCGCCGCCGCCGCCGCCGATGGATGCGCTGTTGCTGGGCGCCTCGGGCGCCCAGCTGAACCAGGTGGCGCCGCTGCTCGCATTCTACGACATCAGCCCGGGCCGGGTGCGCATCCTTGGGCCAGCGACCTGGGCCCGGGATGCGCGGCGACTGCCGGGGATGGCAGGCGCGTGGTACGCCGCGCCCGAGCCGGGCGCGCGGACCGGGTTCGAGCAGCAATACGCCACCCGGTTCAACATGGCGGCCAGGGACTTCACATCATTGGCCTATGACGCGGCGGGGATCGCCCGGGCCGTCATGGCGCCAGAGGGATACCCAGTGGGCTCGCTGACCCGGGCGGAGGGATTCGCGGGGGCGGACGGGCTGCTGGCGCTGCTGCCAGACGGCCAGGTCCGGCGCGGGCTGGCGATCTTCGAGATCGACCTCACCGGGTCGCACATCGTCCAGCCGGCGCCGAAGACGCTGGCCGCACCTGGGGTGTAGCGACGGAGGGCATGGCGGTGCGTGCCCCGCTTCCGCTGCGCACGGGCTGCGTGCTGGCTGCGGCGCCCTGCGCCGTGATGCTGGGGCTGGTGCTGGTGGGCGAGCTGTCCTGGGGACCCGCGCTTGCGGCGATGCTGCTGATCTTGGCGGGATCGATGGTGATCGCGCAGATCTGGGTGCGGGACCTCGGGCGGGTGATATGGGCGCTGCACCGGGCGGCTCCCGGTGGGTTGGACCTGGCTGATCCGGGACCGCCATCGCTGTCGGCCACGGCGCATCTGGCCCAGGTGGCGGACCGGCTGTCGCGGGCCATGGCCGCGCGTGCTGCTGAGGCAGAGGCTGTCGTGCGCGCCGAGCAGACGCTGGTCGGACGGCTGCCGGACCCGGTGATCGTGCTGGGACCAAGCCGGGCGGTGCAGCGGACCAACGCGGCGGCGGAGCAGGCTTACGGACAGTCCATCGGCGCCGTGCTGCGGCACCCCGGGCTGCGCGCCGCGATCGACCGGGCGCTTGCCGAGGGGCAGGAGCAGTCGGCCGAACTGAGCCTGCCGGTGCCGGTCGCACGGGAAGTGTTCGCGACGGTGATCCCGCTCGATCCGCCGCTGGCCGATGGCGGGCGCATCGTGGTCGTGCTGTCGGACCGCACGCGGGAACGGGCGGTGGAACGGATGCGCGCGGATTTCGTGGCCAATGCGAGCCATGAGCTGCGGACGCCGCTGGCCAGCCTGATCGGGTTCATCGAGACGCTGCAGGGGCCGGCGGCCGACGACCCGCCGGCGCAGACCCGGTTCCTGGCCATCATGGCCGAGCAGGCGCAGCGAATGAACCGTCTGATCGACGACCTGCTGAGCCTGTCGCGGATCGAGATATCGGAGCACCAGGCGCCGGCGGACCGTGTCGATGTGCAGCTTCTCATCCGGCGGCTGGCAGCGGCGCTGGCGCCGCAGAGCCAGGCGCGGCGCATGACGATCGAGGTTTCATGCCCGTCCGACATCCCGCTGATCCTCGGCGACGAGGATCAGCTCGAACAGGTGCTGCAGAACCTGCTGGACAATGCGGTCAAATACGGGAGGGAGGCGGGGACGATCCGGTTGACGGTGCAGGGGGCGCCACCGGGGAAGCCCTGGCCGCCGCGGCCCGGCATCGCGATCAGCGTCGCCGATGACGGGCAGGGGATCGCGCGGGCGCACATCCCACGCCTGACGGAGCGCTTCTACCGCGCGGACAAACACCGGTCCCGCGCCGTGGGTGGGACAGGGCTGGGGCTGGCGATCGTCAAGCACATCGTCAACCGCCATCGCGGGCAGCTGGCGATCGACAGCAAAGAGGGCGTTGGCACGACCGTCACGGTGTGGCTGCCATCGACGCTGGGCGCCGCCGGGGCGGCGGTGGGAAGCGGCGGAGCAGCCAGAGCATGAGCAGCATCGCCGGGACAGCGGCAAAGATGGTCAGCGCGTAGAAGCCGATCCAGCCTGTCATTTCGGCCAGTTTGCCGGAATAGCCGCCGATGGTGCGCAGCCCGACCGAAGCGAGCGAAGACAGCAGGGCGTACTGCGTGGCGGTGAAGGCGGTGGAGCACAGCGAGGACAGGTAGGTGATGAAGGCGGCGTCGGCCATGCCCTCGGCAATGTTTTCGAGGGTGACCTTGGCGACAAGGATACGCCAATCGCCCTGGGAGACGGCGAGGGCGAAATAGAGCGACATCGAGGCCATCTGCACGAAGCCGGTCATCACCAGGGCGCGCCCGTTGCCGATGCGGGCGATCAGCCAGCCCCCGGCGGCGGCGCCGATCAGGCTGGCGATCAGACCGGGGACGCCGGTGGCGTAGGCTACGGCGGTACGGTCGAAACCCATGTCGCGGTAGAACGGCACCGCCATGGTGTGGGCCAGCGCCTCGCCGAGCTTGAACAGCATGACGAAGGCCAGGATCGGGACCGCGCCCGGCCGCAGCAGGAAGTCGCGGAACGGCTCCACGACGGAGCGTTGGAGGCGTGATAGGAAATGCTGCGGCGGGGGCATGGCGGCGGTCGCAGGCTCCCGCGCGCACAGCGTGGCGGCGATGCCGATGGTGGCGACCGCAGCCATGACGGTCAGCGATCCGTGCCAGCCGAGGTCATCGACGAGGCGGACGGCGCCGGCGCCCCCCACCAGCAGCGCCGCGCGGTATCCCCAAATGTAGGCTGCCAACGCGATGCCGCGGAGATCGTCACCAGGGAAGGTCTCGATGCGCCAGGCATCGACGACGATGTCCTGGCTGGCGGACAGGAAGGCGATGGCGACGGCGGAGCCGACGAGCCAGTAGGGTGAGGCATGGGGGTCGGACCAGGCGTAGACGAGGCAGGCCAGCACCAGGATGGCCTGGATGATCAGCAGCCATCCGCGGCGCCGGCCCAGGAACGGCGGCACGAG
>JAYUCA010000449.1:0-15313 GCA_043740535.1 Rhodospirillales bacterium
AGCTAGCGCTTGATCGCTTCGTCTACCTGAAGCGATCCTGCTCTAGCGCCGTGGCTTGATGCCCAGAAATCCGATCGCCCCGGCGGCCCGAACGATTGACCGATGAAGACCGGGCAACAGCCGCTGAGACCGGGAAGAGTCATCGCTTCGTGCCGCCCGCTCAGAACGGCGGCGGCGGCGCGGCGGGGGCCGGCGGGAGCCCGGTCGCCGCGGCGGCGATGTCATAGAGGTCGGGCCGGTATATCGCCGCCGCCGCCGCCTCGGCGCCCGCCGGAATGTCGCGCCAGCGGGCCATCTGGCGCAGGAACCAGCGCGCGTGGTCCGGGAACGGCACGCCTGCGTGGTGTGCCGAGAACACGGACCGGTCGACCTCGCTGCCGATGCCGCCCGGCAGCGATGCCGCGATCAGCGGCGGCGCCACGCCGACCCATTCGGGCCGGGCCAGCAGCGCCGCCAGGGCCGGCGCGGCCGCCGGCCTGTCGCAGGCCTGGCCCGCCCGCAGCACGGCGCGGACGAGGGCCAGCGTGGCGTCCGGGTTTGCCGCGGCCCAGCCGGCGCCGAGCGCCAGGCATTTCTCCGGGTGGTTGCGCCACAGGGCGGAGCTGACCGCGACGGTGCGGCCCGCCCCCTCCCGCGCCGCCACCGCCCCCCAGGGCGCGCCGGCGCAGAACCCGTCGATCTGCCCGGCCGCCAACGCCGCCACCATGTCGGCCGGCGGCGTCACGACGATGTCGATCTGCGTTTCCGGGTCGATCCCGCCCTGCTCAAGGAACAGGCGGAGCAGCAGGTCATGCGTCGAAAATGCGTGCACCACCGCGATGCGCGGCCGGCCTGGTCCGGTGATGGCGCGGCGCAGCCGGTCCGCAGCCTGCCCCGGCGCCGGGCGGCCGCCGGCCAGCACGGGCTCGGCCAGGTGGCGCGCCAAGGTGATGGCGTTGCCGTTCAGGCTGATGCCGGCCGGCACGATCAGCGGCATCGGCGGGCCGCGGAGGCCCAGCGCCATGGCGATGGCCAGCGGCGGCAGCAGCACGGCGCCGTCCAGCCGGCCCCAGGCCAGCTTGTCGGCGACGTTGGCCCAGGACGGCTCGACATGGATGGTGACGTCCAGCCCCTCGGCGGCGAACAGGCCCTGGACCTGCGCCAGCACGATGGGCGCCGCATCGGTCAGGCGGACCATGCCCAGGTGCACCGGGATCAACGACGCGGACTCAGGCGCCATGCGTGGCCTCCAGCAGTTCGGCCGCCACGTCGGCGATGCGGCGGCCACGGTCCATCGCCTGGCGCCGCAGCCAGCGGTAGGCCTCGGGCTCCGTCATGCGGCGGGTGCGGATCAGCACGGTCTTGGCGCGGTCGATCACCGCCCGCTCCGCCAGGCCCTGCTCGGCGCGGCGCAGCTCCGCCTCGATCTGGCTGAAGCGGCGGAACATGGCGATCGCCGCCTGGATGATCGGCTTGATGTCCGGAAGATGCGTGCCGATGACGTTGTACGAGCTGACCCCGGCCTCGATCGCGGCCTCCATGAAGGCGCTGTCGTCGGCATCGACGAACATCACGATCGGCCGAGGCTGCAGCCGCGTCACGTGGCGCACATCGTCCAGCGCGTCGCGGTCCGGGCGCTGCATGTCGACGATGACGACCTCGGGCGACAGGCGCACGACCGCGTCGAGCAGGATCTCTCCGGCATGGGGCCGGAGGAGGTGGGTGGCGCCGGCACGGCGGAGCGCCGCCTCGACGGCAGGCGCCCGGTCAGGGTCGGCGTCGGCCAGGAGCACTCGCACGTCCGTGCCCGATCTGATGTGTCACGACGGGAACCTGTGCAACCCCTGTGCCAGGGTCGAATCCTGCGAGCCGGACCTCTTGAACGGGGTGGGGCCGATCGCTATTTCTGTGTCGTCGTGGGCGCCCAATGGGGCCCTCGGCAACCGACCACGGGCCGGCCCATTTGGGCGGTCCCACCCATAGACCTTGCTTTCAGGAGGTTTCCTATGACCGTTGATTTCGCACCCCTATTCCGTACTGCGATCGGCTTCGACCGGCTGGCCCGGCTCATGGACTCGGCCCAGGATTCGGCCGCCGCAGCCCCCGCCTACCCGCCCTACAACATCGAGCGCGTGGGCGAGAACGACTATCGCCTGACGATGGCCGTCGCCGGCTTCGGCCCCGACGACATCGAGATCGTGGTCAAGGAGAGCACGCTGGTGGTCGCCGGCCGCGTGAAGGCCGAGCCGCAGAAGGGCGAGCTGCTGTATCGCGGCATCGCCGGCCGCGCGTTCGAGCGCCGATTCGCACTGGCCGACCACATCCAGGTCGACGGCGCGGACCTGCAGAACGGATTGCTGCATGTCGGCCTGAAGCGCGTCGTGCCCGAGGCGCTGAAGCCGCGGCGCATCACCATCGGCGCCGGGCCCCAGGCCACGCAGCCGGTGATCGCCAACGACAGCGAGCCGGCCGTCCAGGCCGCGTAGTGGCTGACTGAGGAGGGGCCGGAGCGATCCGGCCCCGTCTCCCGGGTTACGAAAAGCGGAATACGCTGTCCGCGGCATTCCGCAGCGTGTCCTTCCGGGCGATCTCCGCCTCCGCGCGGGCGATCTCCTGCCGCAGGCCCACGATATAGGATTGGAGTTCGGCGACGCCCAGCCGGTCCAGCGGCGGCTTTGCCAGCAGTGGGGTCGGCCGGGGTTCATCGTCCTCGATCGGCATTTGCGCCTCCGTTCATGATATGAACCAGGATAGCAGGTTCGTGGCCCTTGACCCCCGTGGTCATGCGGGGCCATATGCCGCGCTTCATATGCAGAGCTCCGCCAGGCCCCTGTCGACCCGCGGAGCCAGGACAGGACAATCATGGCTCTCCCGTTGATGCCGAAGGCCACCGCCGTGTGGCTGATTGAAAAAACCGCGCTGACCTTCACGCAGATCGCGGATTTCTGCGGCATGCACCCGCTGGAGGTTCAGGCGATCGCCGATGGCGAGGTGGCGCAGGGCATCGTGGGCTATGACCCGGTCGCGAACATCCAGGTGACCGCGGCCGAGATCAAGCGCTGCGAGGCGGATGCGAACGGCCGGCTGAAGCTGATCCCGCCGGCGAACCCCATCAACAAGCGGGGCAAGGGCGCGCGCTACACGCCTGTGGCCAAGCGCAACGACCGCCCGGACGCGATCGCCTTCATCCTGCGAAACTACCCGCAATTGAGCGAGGCGCAGCTGATCAAGTTGCTGGGCACGACCAAGGACACCATCGCGAAGGTGCGCGAGCGCACGCACTGGAACAGCGCCAACATCAAGCCGCGCGACCCGGTGATCCTGGGCCTGTGCAGCCAGGCGGACCTCAACGGCATGGTGCAGCACGCCAATGAACGCCTGGTGCGCGAGGGCCACGCCGTGCCGGTGCCGCCGCCGCCGGAAACGGAGGAGGCGGCCTGAGGGCCGGCACGCTTTCACGGGATTTACATCGAATGCGTCATCCCCGGGCCATCTTGACCCGGGGATCCCGTCGCAACCCGGTGACCCGGCGTCACGCCCAGGAGATCTCCCGGGTCAAAAAGGCCCGGGGATGACCTCTGGCGATAGCTGACGCGATCTAGGGCGGTATCGTTTCAGGTTGCTTCGACCTGAAACGAGGTTCCGCGTTCTTAATCAACAAGCTAGAGCTTGATCGCTTCGTCTGCCTGAAGCGATCATGCTCTAATGCGGCGCCCTTAGCCGCTCCATCTCTTCTTTCAGGCGAAGCTTCTCAACCTTCATTCGCGACAGTTCCTGGGCGTTGGGCTGCGGCCGGTGGTCTTCTTCGGCGATGCGGCTGTCGAGAGCGGCGTGGCGGCCCTTCAGGCTTTCGATTCGCGATTGCAGGCTCATGGTGCCTCCTTGGATCAGCGGGCGCACGGCCGCACGGGGCCATGCCACGAAACCGTAATACGGCGCCAAGGCTGAACGCCACCTGAATCGGCGGCGGGCGCGGTGACATCGACGCGAACGCGGGCACGACGACGCACGGCGCCTCACGTCGCGGGTGACGCTTCCGCGCACAGCATGGTAAAGCCCCTTCATGTTGACCGACCGAGACTCGCTGCTGCGCCAGCTCCATGAACTCCGCAGCGAGCATCGGGACCTTGACACCGTCATCGCCCGGCTGGCCGAGGCGGGCACGGACCAGTTGCACATGCAGCGCCTGAAGAAGCGCAAGCTGCTGCTGAAGGACGAGATTTCCTGGCTGGAAAGCCGGCTGATCCCGGACAACATCGCTTGAGCGCGGACCCCGTCGCAGGCGCGACCGGCCCCCTGGTGGGCGTCATCATGGGCAGCCAGTCCGATTGGCCGACGCTGCAGCACACCACCGAGACGCTGGACAGGCTGGCCGTGCCGCACGAGGTCCGCATCGTTTCCGCGCACCGCACGCCGGACCGCCTGGCCGCCTATGCGAAGGGCGCCCGGGCGCGCGGCCTGCGCGTGATCGTGGCCGGGGCGGGCGGCGCGGCGCACCTGCCGGGCATGTGCGCGGCCTGGACGTCGCTGCCGGTGCTGGGCGTCCCGGTCGAGAGCGCCGCGCTGAAGGGCATGGACAGCCTGCTGAGCATCGTCCAGATGCCCGCCGGCATCCCGGTCGGCACGCTGGCGATCGGGCGGGCGGGCGCCATCAACGCCGCGCTGCTGGCGGCGTCGATCCTGGCCACGACGGACGCGGCACTGGCGGCGCGGCTGGACGCGTACCGGGCGGCCCAGACCGAGGCGGTCGCCGAGACCCCCGCTGTCCCGTGACGGGGCGGCCATGCCGATGAGGGGCTTGGCGCCGAACGCCACCATCGGCATCGTCGGCGGCGGCCAGCTCGGACGTATGTCGGCGATGGCGGCCGCCCGCCTGGGCTACCGCTGCCACATCCTGACGCCCGAGCCCGACAGCCCGGCCGCACAGGTGTCCGCCGCCTGCACCCTGGGCGACTACGAGGACACGGCGGCGCTGCGCCGCTTCGCCGAGGCCGTCGACGTCATCACCTTCGAGTTCGAGAACGTCAGCGCCGCCGGGCTGGACCTGCTGGCCTCGCTGCGGCCCGTCCGCCCCTCTCCTTACGTGCTGCGCACCAGCCAGGACCGGATCGACGAGAAGTCGTTCCTGCGCGACGCCGGCGTGCCGACCGCCCCCTGGCGCGCGGTGGACAGCCTGGAGGCGCTGCACGCCGCCGCGGACGCGCTGAAGCTGCCGGCCGTGCTGAAGACGACCAGGCTCGGCTATGACGGCAAGGGCCAGGCGGTGCTGCGCCACGTCGACGACCTGGCCCCCGCCTGGGCCGCGCTGGACCCGAAACCCCTGATCCTGGAGGGCTTCGTGGACTACGCGCGGGAGATCAGCGTCATCGTCGCGCGCGGCGCCGATGGCGGCGGATCGCTGTTCGACGCGGTGGAGAACCGCCATCGCGACGGCATCCTGGACCTGACGCTGGCGCCCGCGCGGATCGCCCCGTCGACGGCCGCCGAGGCAGCGAGGGTCGCCTGGCGGGTGGCGGAATCGCTGGACCTGATCGGGCTGCTGGCCGTCGAGATGTTCGTCGACCGCGCCGGCCGCGTGCTGGTGAACGAGATCGCCCCCCGGCCGCACAACTCCGGCCACTGGACCATCGACGCCTGCCCCGCCAGCCAGTTCGAGCTGCATGTCCGCGCCGTCGCCGGCCTGCCGCTGCCGCCCGGCATGCGCCACGCGGACGCCGTGATGAAGAACCTGGTGGGACCGGAGGAGGTGGCGCTGTGGCCGCAGATCGTGGCGACCCCGGGGCTGATCCCGCACCTGTACGGCAAGGCGGAGGCGCGCCCGGGCCGCAAGATGGGCCACGTGACGCGGCTGTTCCCGCAGGGGCGGCTACCCGACGATGACGGGGTGCGCGCCGCGCTGGGATGCGCTGCGCCGCGGTAGGCTCCAACTTGCGATGCAGCACCGCCGGTGCGATTGTCCGGCCACTGTATCGAAGCCCCGCGCAAGGATGCGGCGGGCGAACACACGAGGACACGCATGGCCAAGATCAAGGTGAAGACACCCGTCGTCGAGCTTGACGGCGACGAGATGACCCGGATCATCTGGGGCTTCATCAAGGAGAAGCTGATCCTCCCGTATCTCGACATCGACCTGAAGTATTACGACCTCAGCATCGAATACCGTGACCAGACCGACGACCAGGTGACGATCGATTCCGCCCACGCCATCCGCCAGTACGGCGTCGGCGTGAAGTGCGCGACCATCACCCCCGACGAGGACCGGGTGACCGAGTTCGAGCTGAAGAAGATGTGGCGCAGCCCCAACGGCACCATCCGCAACATCCTGGACGGCACCATCTTCCGCGAGCCGATCATCTGCAAGAACGTGCCGCGCCTGGTGCCGCACTGGTCCAAGCCCATCGTCATCGGCCGCCACGCCTACGGCGACATCTACCGCGCCGTCGAGATGAAGGTGCCCGGCCCCGGCAAGGTCACCATGACCTTCCAGCCCGAGGGCGGCGGCGCGCCCGAGGTGCTCGACATATTCGACTTCAAGGGCCCCGGCATCGCCATGGGCATGCACAACACGAAGGCCTCCATCGACGGCTTCGCCCGCGCCAGCTTCAACTACGGCCTCGCCCGCAAGTATCCGGTCTATTTGTCGACCAAGAACACCATCCTCAAGGCCTATGACGGCTTCTTCAAGGACCGCTTCCAGGAGATCTTCGATGCCGAGTTCAAGGCGACGTTCGACGCTGCCGGCCTGACCTACGAGCACCGGCTGATCGACGACATGGTCGCCTGCGCGCTGAAGTGGGAAGGCGGCTACGTCTGGGCCTGCAAGAACTACGACGGCGACGTGCAAAGCGACATCGTCGCGCAGGGGTTCGGCAGCCTGGGCCTGATGACGTCCGTGCTGATGAGCCCGGATGGCAAGACGGTCGAGTCGGAGGCCGCCCACGGCACGGTGACACGGCACTACCGCGAGCATCAGAAGGGCCGCGAAACCAGCACCAACCCGATCGCCTCGATCTTCGCCTGGACCCGCGGCCTCGCCTATCGCGGCAAGTTCGACGACACCCCGGACGTGACCGCCTTCGCCGACACGCTGGAGCGGGTGTGCATCCAGACGGTCGAGAGCGGCCATATGACCAAGGATCTCGCCAGCCTGATCGGCAGGCAGCAGAAGTTCCTGAAGACGCAGGACTTCCTGAGCAAGATCGACGAGAACCTGAAAACGGCCATGGCGGCCTGACCAGCGATGCCAGAACCCGGGCCGCCGATCGCGTTTCAGGTCAAGGCCGCCTGAAACGATACCGGTCATCGCCAGCCGCCCTAGCAACGCGGCAACCCCAACGTCGTCGTAGGGCGGATAAGCGAAGCGTCATCCGCCGCCCTCGGAAGGCCCCACGCCAAAGTGGCGGATGAATGAATACCCAGTCTCTCGAACGATGCCCCGTCATCGGCCACCCTAGCAACGCAGCAACGCCAACGTCGTCGTAGGGCGGAAAAGCGAAGCGTCATCCGCCATCCTCGAAAGGTCCGGCCCCAAAGTGGCGGATGACGCATCGCTGATCCGCCCCGAGCTATCACCTACCGCCCCGGCTCCCCCAGCAGCTCGATCTGCCATTCCATCTCCCGCGGAGCCAGCGGGAACTCACCGATCGGCCCGGCCGGCAACAGCTCGTCAGGGGAAAGCCGCCCCAACAGCACCTGCACCGCCGCGCCGGCGCGCATCGAGAACCCCGCCCGCCAGACCAGGCTGACCAGCGCCTTCGCGCTGCGCAGCGCCACGGCCCGGTCCAGCATGCTGAGCGTCACGTGGCTGCTGACGGCCAGGATGGCGGCGACCTGGCGGTGATCGCCCGAGTCCGCAGCGTCCAGCAACGCCTGCTCGTTCAACTGCCCGGCAGCGTTCAGCGCCCTGATGCCATCGAGCACATCGGCCTCGGACACGTGGCCCCCCGCCGGCTCGGCCAGGGTTTCGGCCAGGCGGCTCCGCAGTTCCTCCGCCAGCCCCGTCGACAGGTCCACCCGGTTGACCAGCGTGTCCAGCAAATGCCGGGCGACCAGCCGCGACAGCGCCCGGACCGCGCGGTCCGACAATGACGGGCGGCGGACCAGCGGCTCGTGCCACTCCGGATGCTCTCCCGCGCGGCCGACCAGCGAATCCAGCGTCGCCTCCTGGATCACGGCAGACGAGTTCGCCAGCAGCGCCCGGACGGCGCCGCTGCCGGCATGGGTGGCGATGTCGTCGGCGATCCGGCTGCTCAGGCCAGCCCGGCTCGCCACCGCCTCGGCCGTGCCGGGGTGCGGCGGCAACGACAGCAGCTCCAGCAGGTCCGCATCGGTCAGCAGCGGCGAGAAGCGCACGACGGGATCGCTCACCGCCAGCATCGGGTCATGCGCCAGCTTCAGGATCAGGTCGCGCGGCGCCTCGGGCATCGTCGTCAGCGCGTCGGCGATCGCCGCGCGCACGCGCAGGGCGGCGTCGCCGGCCAGGGTCAGCAGGGTCTGGTGGGCATGCGCCTGCGCCGCGGCCTGGTCATCCCCCGACAGGCCTGGCAGCAGGCGGGTCAGCTTGCCGGCCAGCAGCACACGAACCCGCTCATCGGGGTCCGCCACCAGGCGGATGTCGGCGGAAGGGGCGAACACGGGGTTGAGCGCCACGGCAGCACGAACCGTCACGGCCGGGTCGTCGGCCAGCGCGCGCAGCAGGCTGGGCGGCGTGTTCGCCCGCGCGGCCATCCGGACCCGCGCGGCTTCGGCGTCCGCGCCATGGCTGGCCCCCCCATCCAGCCCCGGCAGCGAAAGCGCGCGGCCTGCCGTGTCCATCAACGGACCCGCGCCACGTTCGACACCAGCCAATGCCCGCGCCCATTCCGCTTTACCTGATACATCGTCTGGTCCGCCCTCTGAAGCACCTGGTCGAGCGTCTCGTCGGCATCCGCGTCGCGCATCGCGATGCCGATCGACATCCCCACGCATGACGTCCCGGCGGGGGACAGGTGCCCGAACTCCCCCGGGCTCGCGAGCCGCAGGCTTTCGGCCCGCTCGGCCGCCGTCAGCGAATCTGCCCCGTCCATCCACACCGCGAACTCGTCGCCGCCCAGCCGGGCCACCAGGTCCGAAGGGCGGAAGGTGCGCCGCAACAGATGGGCGGTCAGCGTCAGGGCCGCGTCCCCGGCTTCGTGCCCGCTGCGGTCGTTCAACTGCTTCAACCCGTCCAGGTCGATGAACATGACCGTGCCCGGCAGCCCCTCGGCCACCAGCCGGTCCAGCCGGCGGCCCGCTTCTTCCATGAAGGCGCGGCGGTTCAGCAGCCCGGTCAGCGGGTCCGTCCGCGCCTGCCGCGCCAGTTCGCGCTGGATCGCCTCGTGTTCCATCACGATCCGGATCACGCCGGTGACCGACCGGGCCAGCACCAGGTCGTCCGTGTCCCACAGCCGCGCGCCCGGCGCCCGCCAGACGATCAGCGCCGCGGAGTCGCCGAAGCGCGTGGAGGCCTGGCACGCCAGCACCTGCACGCCCCCCCCGGTCAGCAGCGTCTGCGTCGTCGCGCTGCTTCCGATGATGGACGGCATCAGCTCCGCCATGAGCGGCGTCGGGTCGTCCCCGATCGAATACTGGACCGCCGACAGCGCCACCGACGACAAGTCGAGCACGGCTGCGCCCTGGCCGCCCAGCGCGCGGATCACCCCGTCCAGCACCGCACGCATCATGCGGGGGGCCAGCACCTCCTCCCGCATCTGGCTCAATATGCGGTCCAGCACCTCCCCTCGGCGGAGCGCGCTGGCGGTGTCGGCATCCGCGCGTTCCTGCGCCGTCACGTTCACGCCGACCCCGCGCACCCCGCGCCGCCGCCCGGCCCCGTCCAGCAACGGCACCGTCGTCATCGCCATGCACACCGAAGCCCCGTCCTTCGTCCGCAACCAGGTGTGCCGGCGATGCACCGGAATCGTGAAGCGGAACGGGTCAGGCCCGGACGGCTGCTGCAGCAGCACATGGCCTGGTTGCCCCAGCAGCGCGGCGGCCGGCCAACCCAGCACGCAGTCCGGCGCCGCGAAGGTCACCCGGCCCGCCGTATCCGTCTCGAACAGCAGGTCCGCAGCCAGCGCGCCGAACTGCCGCCACCGCTGCCGGCTTTCCAGCAGCGCCAACCGGAGCGTGTCCGCCCCCGTCGCGGCTGCCCCGGCCCCACCATCGGACCCGGCCCCACCATCGGACCCGACCCCGGACAAGCGCTCCGCGGCAGTTCCACTCACGTCCACGGTGTCGCTCATGCAATCCGGCCCCTACCTCCCTGCAGCTTGCCCCTCGCCGGGTTAAGACCGCCTTACCCGCGGCCCCGTTGCAGCCCGCTCCCGCCCGCCGCGCGCGTTTGACACCCGCGGGCCGCGCCAGCATGGTCCGCCCCACGCCGTAAAACGGGGCTCCGCTATGCAAGACCATCCTCTGCGTCCACGCATCGAAAGCCTGTGGGAAGGCCGGGAGATGCTGTCCCCCGCCACCACCGGGGATGACCGGTCGACCGTCGATCAGGTGCTCGACGCGCTCGATTCCGGCAGCCTGCGCGTGGCCGAGAAGGGGCCGGACGGCTGGGTCGTGCACCAGTGGCTGAAGAAGGCCGTGCTGCTGTCGTTCCGGCTCAACAACTCGGTCATGATGCCCGGCGCCGCGGACACCCCGGTCTGGGACAAGGTGCCCATGAAGATGGAAGGCTGGGGCGAGAACCGCTTCATCGACGCCAACTTCCGCGCCGTGCCCGGCGCCATCGTCCGCCGCAGCGCCTACATCGCATCGGGCGTCGTGCTGATGCCCAGCTTCGTCAACGTCGGCGCCTACGTCGACAGCGGCTCCATGGTCGATACCTGGGCCACCGTCGGAAGCTGCGCGCAGATCGGCAGGAACTGCCACCTGTCCGGCGGCGTCGGCATCGGCGGCGTGCTGGAGCCGCTGCAGGCCAACCCGACGATCATCGAGGACGACTGCTTCATCGGCGCCCGGTCCGAGGTCGTGGAGGGCGTCATCGTCGAACGCGGCTGCGTGCTGTCGATGGGCGTGTTCATCAGCGCGTCCACCAAGATCGTCGATCGCGCGACCGGGGAGATCTTCATGGGCCGCGTGCCGGCCTACTCGGTGGTCGTGCCCGGCACGCTGCCGGGGCGGCCCTTCCCGGACGGCTCGCCCGGGCCGAGCCTGTCCTGCGCCGTGATCGTCAAGCGCGTCGACGAGCAGACGCGCTCGAAAACCTCCATCAACGAGCTGCTGCGGGATTGACCGACCCGCTTCCCCTTGCCCAGGCGCTGATCCGCTGCAACTCCGTCACCCCGGCCGACGGCGGCGCGCAGGACGTGCTGGCCGCGGCGCTGGAGTCGATCGGCTTCCAGGTCTGGCGGCTGCCCTTCGGCACGACGCCCAACCTGTTCGCGCGCCGGGGCGGCGGCGGGCCGCATGTCTGCTTCGCGGGCCACACGGACGTGGTGCCCGCGGGCGCCGCCGCATGGAGCGCCGGCCCCTTCGACGCCCTGGTGCGGGACGGCGTGCTGCTGGGCCGCGGCGCCTGCGACATGAAGGCCGCCATCGCCGCCTTCGTCGCCGCCGCGGCCGACACGCCGCCCGGCCCCGCGTCGATCAGCCTGCTGATCACCGGTGACGAAGAAGGCCCGGCCACCGACGGCACCGTGCGCGTGCTCGGCTGGATGCAGCAGCACGGCCACATCCCGGACCTGTGCCTGGTGGGCGAGCCGACCAACCCCGCGCACCTGGGCGAGGTCATCAAGATCGGCCGCCGCGGCAGCCTCAACGCCCGCATCGTGCTGCACGGCACGCAGGGCCACGTCGCCTATCCGCACCAGGCGGACAACCCGGTGCACCGCATGGTCCGCGTGCTGTCGGCACTGACGGCCGCCCCGCTCGACGCCGGCAGCGCCTGGTTCGAGCCGTCGACGCTGCAGGTCACCAGCATCGACGTCGGCAACGCCGCCACCAACGTCATCCCCGCCGCGGCCGAGGCAAGGCTCAACATCCGCTTCAACGACCACCACAGCGGCGCCGCGCTGGAGGCATGGCTGCGCGCCGCGATCGGCCAGCACGCCGCGCGCTTCGACCTGCAGGTCAGTATCAGCGGCGAAAGCTTCCTCACCGAACCCGGCCCGCTCGTGGATCGGCTGCGCGCCGCCATCGGCCGCGCCTGCGGCACCGAACCCCGGCTCGACACCGGCGGCGGCACGTCGGACGCCCGCTTCATCGCGCGCTATTGCCCGGTCGCGGAGTTCGGCCTGGTCGGCGCCACCATGCACCAGGCGGACGAGCGCGTGCCGGTGGCCGAGCTGCGTGCCCTGGCCGATGCCTACCGCGCCGTGCTGACGGAATTCGCATGAACTTCGCCCCCGTGATCGGCGCAGCCCAGCTCGCTTTGGGGCGCGGCGAGGGCATCCGGCGCTTCGGCGACACCCCGCAGGCCTTCCTGGCCAGCCTCGCGCCGCTGGTCGCGTTCCCGCTGGTGGGGGCGGCGATCCTGCTGCTGTCGGGCGGCGGCGGCGGGGCGGTGACGACGCTGCTGCTGACGCTCGTCGCCCAGCTCGCTCCGGCCCTGCTGTCCCATGCGCTGGCCGTCCGCTGGGGGCGGGAGGCGGAGTGGCTGCGCTACGCCACGGCGTTCAACTGGTGCCAGTGGGCCATCCCGGTCATGGCGTTCCTGCTGCTGGTGCTGCTGCAGTTCGCCCTCGGCGCCGGCATGCCCGACTCGGTCGCGGCGACCCTGCTGGTGTTCGCGCTGGCAGGCTACGGCATCTGGCTGCACTGGGTGATCGCCCGGCATGGCCTGAACCTGCCGAAGGGCCGTGCGGCGCTGCTGGTCGTGCTGGTCAACGCCGGCACGCTGGTATTGGTGATGGGGCCGCGTCTGCTTCAGATCGGGCTGAACGGGTCCAGCGCGTAGCGCACCTCGGTCAAGGTCAGCCCGTCCGGCGGCGCCGTCGGGCCGGCCGCCGCGCGGTGCAGCGCCGCCAGCGCCTGGCCCACGCGTGACGCCGGCCACCGGCCTTCGCCCACCAGCTTCAGCGTGCCGACCATGTTCCGCACCTGGTGATGCAGGAAGCTGCGGGCCTCGGCGATCACGACGATCATGTCGCCATGCCGCATCACGTCCAGCCGGTCCAGCGTCCGGACCGGCGACTTCGCCTGGCAGGAGGTGGCGCGGAACGACGTGAAGTCGTGGTGCCCGGTCAGCATGCCGGCCGCCTCGGTCATCGCCGCCTCGTCCAGCCGGCGATCGACGTGCCACACCCGACCCACCTCCAGCGCCGGCCGCGCCCGCCGGTTCAGGATCCGGTATTCGTAGGCGCGCCCGATCGCGGAGAACCGCGGGTTCCACCCGGGTGCGGCCGGGGCTGCGCGCAGCACGACCAGCGGGTGCGGCCGCAAATGGTAGTTCAGCGCGTTCTGGACCTGGTCGGCCCGATACCGGTCCGGCAGCGCGATCATCGCCACCTGGCCCGTGGCGTGCACCCCGGCATCGGTGCGCCCGGCCACGAAGGCCGGCGCCCGCTCGCCCCCCGCCAGGAACGACGCGGCGTGTTCCAGCAGCCCCTGCAACGTGGTCGGCCCGGCCTGGAGCTGCCAGCCGGAGAACGGCGTGCCGTCATATTCCAGCAGCAGCGCCCATTTCCTCACCCGAGCAGGCTTCCCGCCGCCACCGGCCGGCCGCGCAGCATCGCTGCGGCGTCCATCGGCGCCCGGCCGGGCCGCTGCACCCGAAGCAGCCGCAGCGCGCCTTCGCCGCAGCCGACCAGCAACGCCGAGTCCAGCGCCGTGCCGTGCGGACCGCTGCCTGGTTCCGGCCTTGCCGCCAGCACCTTCACCACCTCGTGGTCCAGCATCGTCCAGGCGCCGGGCCAGGGGACCATGGCGCGCACGATGCGGTCCAGCGCCGGGGCAGGTTGCGTCCAGTCCAGCCGGCCGCTCTCCTTGGTCAGCTTCGCGGCGTAGGTGGCGCCCTCGGGCTGCGGGATGGGCGCCGGGTCCTCGTCCAGCGCGCGCAGGATCAGCCGGGCGCCCATGGCGGACAGCGCGTCATGCAGCGTGGCCGCAGTGGTCTCCGCCCCGATCGGCACGGCGTCGCGCAGCAGCATCGGCCCGGTGTCGAGCCCGGCGTCCATCTGCATGATGGTGACGCCGCTTTCCGCATCGCCCGCCAGGATCGCCGACTGGATGGGCGCAGCGCCCCGCCAGCGCGGCAGCAGGCTCGCGTGGATATTCAGGCAGCCCCGCCGCGGCGCATCCAGCATCGCCTGCGGCAGGATCAGCCCGTAGGCGGCCACCACGGCGGCATCGAGGCCGAGTGCGGCGAAGGCCGCATGCTCCTCCATGTTGCCGCGCAGCCGGGCAGGGGTGCGGACCGGCAGGCCCAACGCCTCGGCCGCTGCATGGACAGGGCAGGGGCGCAGGGCCTGGCCACGCCCCGCCGGCCGCGGCGGCTGCGAATACACCGCCACGATCTCATGCCCGGCGTCATGCAGTGCGCCCAGCGCCGGGACCGAGAACGCCGGGCTGCCCATGAACGCGAGGCGGAGCTTCACCCGGCGGCCTTCTGCTTCAGTTCCTTGGCCAGGCGGCGCAGGATCATGTTGCGCTTCAACGCGGACAGGTGATCCACGAACAGCACGCCGTCCAGGTGGTCGATCTCGTGCTGCAGGCAGCGTGCGAGCAGGCCGCTCGCCTCGCGCTCGAACGGCTGGCCGTCGCGGTCGAGGGCGCGCACGGTCACCGAGGGCGGGCGCTCTACGTCGGCGTAGATGTCGGGAATGGAGAGGCAGCCCTCCTCGCCCTTCGCCTTCTTCCCGTCCACGACGACGATCTCCGGGTTGATCAGCACGAACGGGTCATCGTCCACGTCCACAATCGCAAGGCGCTCGGTGCGCCCCACCTGCGGCGCGGCCAGCCCGATGCCGCGCGCATGGTACATCGTGTCGAACATGTCGTCGATCAACCGCCGGTGCGCGTCGGTGACCTCCGTGATCGGCGCCGTCACCACCCGCAGCACCGGGTCGCCGAGCACGCGGATGTCGAGGATGCTCACCGAGCGGTCAGGTGCGCTCGACCGCCGACGTGCCGCCAATGATCCGCGCGATCCGGCCTCGCTCGACGATCAGCCGCGACTCGGCGGACTTGATGGTGACCTGGTCCTCGAGCGATGTAGCCGACTTGCCGTCTGCCGACGGCATCTCCTTCACATGCACCACTTCGCCGACGACCGCCTCGTGAGCGGGCCGGCGCCTTCATCGACTCCTCGACACGCTCATGGCGCCGCGAGCACGCCGCCGTCGTCGACACGCACCGCGGCCTCGCCGAA
>JAYUCA010000450.1:0-1667 GCA_043740535.1 Rhodospirillales bacterium
CGGGCGGCCTCGGCCAGACGGGCGCGCTCGCCGATTTGCATCGAGGCGGTCTGATCGACCACCAGCAAGCCGATATCGGCCAGGCTTTCCCGGCTTTCCCGCACCAACATGGGACCGCACAACCATAACAACAGAACGGCAAAGCTGCCGGCCCGCAGCGATGCCCCACGGGCGCGGCGCCAGAAAGCCGGGATCAGCGCGAGCATGCACAAGCTGCCCAGCACGCCGATCAGCCAGACCGGCACCAGCGGGGAAAAGCGCAGAGCGGCGATAGCCTGTTCCAGCTGCATCAGCGGGTTCCGGTCATTGTCCGAGCCGCTGCAGGATCTGCGGCACGTGCACCTGGTCGCCTTTGTAGTTGCCGGTCAGCGCATACATCACGAGGTTCACGCCAAACCGATAGGCCAGCAGCCGCTGGCGGCCGCCATTTAATCCGGTGGTGTTCGGCAGGGTCGCGTAAGGATTGCGCCCGGTGCCGTCCACCGCCCAGGCGGCGGCCCAGCCATTGGCGCCGATGATCACCGGGCTGACGCTGTCATTGGCGCGGTCCTGGTCGCGTTGCACCCAGACGGTCGCGCCCCTGAAACGGCCGGGAAACTCCGATAGAAGATAAAAAGACCGCGCAATGACGTGATCCGAGCCAAGCGGTGCCAGCGGCGGGATGGCAAGCCCGGTGCCGGCACGGCGCAGAGCCGCCTCCACCCCAGGGGCGAAGCCTGCGCCACTTCCCACGCCGTCCGCCGATCCGCCATTGGTATCGATCACGATAATGCCACCGCGTGCCATGTAGTCATTCAGCGCGGCGGCGGCTGCCGGTTCCAGCGCCTGGGCGTCGGCGGTGATCGGCCAGTACAGCAAAGGATAAAAACTCAGATCGTCGTGTCCGGGCACAACCGCATTGGGCGGTGCCAGGCTGGCCGCCGTCCGGCGGTTGACGTAGGCGGTCAGCCCCACGAGGCCGGATTGCGCCAGCTGGTCGGCGGCGTCGCTGCCGGTAACGATCGCGGCGAGTCTTGTGGCCAATGCGGGATGATCGGCGGGCACCTCCTGCGCCCGCGCGGCGGCGCCGGCGGTCAATGCCAGAGCCAGAACCCCGGCGGCGATCTTGCGCCGGGTGCGCGTGCCCTTTTCCCCCGGGGTCAGCAGCCCGCGCAGCCGCAGCCCGACAATCAGGTCGGCGATCAGGAGCAATAGGGCGACACTCAGCAGCCACGGCCCGATCGGACGCTCCGGCAGCGCCGCACCGATCGTCTCCAGCCGGGCGCCCGATATTGCCGGGGCTGATTCCGGCGGGGTCAGGACGGCGCCAAGGTTCAGGGCGCGGCGCCCGTTCTCCGGTCCGTACAGGCCCGGCGGATGACGCGGGGAGGCCTGCGCGCCAGTCATTTCGCGCGCCGTGATCGCCATGGCGGCCGGTGGCGGCGGGCCGAGCTGGCCATAGCCGTCCAGCGTCTCGACCGGCGACAGCTTCGTGTCGTCCGCGGTGTCGGCGACCCCCGCGGACAGCTGGACCAGCCGGCGCAGCATGTCCACGAACAGGCCGGATAGCGGCAGGTTCGACCAGTCGGCATTGGCGGTGACGTGAAACAGCACCACCCGGCCCGCGCCGCGCGTTGCTTCGGTTACCAGCGGCGTGCCGTCGGCGAGGGTGGCCCAGCTATGCGCCG
>JAYUCA010000451.1:0-2347 GCA_043740535.1 Rhodospirillales bacterium
AAACCAACCGCCGCAGCAGTGCACGCCAATACCAGGGCTATCCAGGCCGGTATGGCATCGGCCCACAGGCAATACGCAGGCCGCGGCCATTCGGTTGCACGTTATTCTCGCGGCGGGCTGCAATGCGTGCCCTTCGCCCGTGAGAACACCGGGATCGAACTGGCCGGCAATGCCTCCACCTGGTGGTACAGCGCCGAGGGCGTCTATCAGCGCGGCGCCCGGCCCGAGGTGGGCAGCGTGCTGAACTTCCGCGCCAACGGGCGCATGCGCATGGGCCACGTGGCCGTCGTCAGCGACGTGGCAAACGCGCGGACCATCCAGATCGACCACGCCAACTGGGCCGGACCAGGTGGCGGCCGCGGCGCGATCAGCCGGAACATCACCGTCGTCGACGTATCGCCCGCCAACGACTGGACGGCCGTGCGCGTGGCGCTGGGCCACACCGGGGATTTCGGCAGCGTCTACCCGACCTACGGCTTCATCTATGACAAGCCGGATCGCGGCGTCATGGTCGCCAACAACAACGTCGCCCCCGCACCGCTGCTGAACGCCCCGCCACGCGACCTCCGCCCGGCCGCCGAGCGCATGCAGGCCATGGCGCAGGACGCCGAAGAAGTGGCGGAAGCGGTCGATGACGTCCAACCCCGCTCCCGCCACGCCAGCCGCCGGGCCCGTGCAGGCAAGGCGATCGTGACGAAGGTGCATGCGACTGCCGCCGGATCGACGCACAAGGCCCACGCTAAGCACCGGACTTAATTCGACGCGCTATCGGAGGGTGCATTGCCGCTTGGCAGTGCACCGCCCTCCTCTCCGCGACCGCACAATGCGGGCGCGCTACACCAGCCCCGCTGCACCGACGGCGGCGCCGGCGCCCAGCAAAACCAAAGGGTGCATACGGGTCCGCAGCGTCGCCAGCGCGACGACCGCAGTGGTCAGCGCGGCCACGGGCCCGGTCGTCGTCGCCACCGTCAGCAGGCTTGCGGCCGCCACCACCAGCCCCACCGTCACCGGCACCAGCCCGGCCTGAACCGCACGCCGCCACGGCCGGTCGCGAAACCGGTGCCACACGCCTGAGACGATGAACGTCAGGATGCTGCTGGGGACCAGCATACCCAGCGTCGCCGCCATCGCGCCGGCGAACCCTGCCACCTGCCAGCCCACCAGCGTGCACACCAGCACGTTCGGGCCCGGCGCCGCCTGCGCCAGCGCGAACACCGCGCCGAACTCCGCAGCCCCCATCCACCGATGCACGTCCACCACCTGGCGCTGCAGCTCCGGCAAGGCGGACGACATGCCGCCGATCGCCACCAGGCTGAGCTGCGCGGTGATCAGGAACAGCCAGAAGACAGTCATGCGCGGGCCCGGTGCAGCCAGATGCTGATCGGCGCCAGGGTCAGCATCGTCGGCGCCAGCGGCAGCTTCAGCACCGCGATCCCGACCAACGTGACGCCAGCAAGCCCCAGCCCCAGCGCCTTGCCCCGCAGCGGCATCCCGACCTTGACCGCCGTAGCCAGGATCAGCCCGGATCCTGCCGCCGCCAACCCCGCAAAGGCGTGCGCCACCACCGGCAGCCCGCCGTATCGCCCATACAGCGCCCCCAACGCGATCGCGATCGCCACCGGCGCGGCCATCAGCCCCGTCATGGCGGCAAGCGCGCCGGCCAGGCCATGGAACCGCTGGCCGAGTGCGATGGTCATGTTGCAGATGTTGGGGCCGGGCAGGAACTGGCAGAAAGCAAGCTGGTCGGTGAACTCTTCCGCGGTCAGCCAGCGGCGTTGCTCCACGATCATGCGCCGCGCCCAGGGCAGCACGCCGCCGAAACCGAGCATGCCGACATACAGGAAGCCCAGGAATAGCGCTGTGGGGCCGGACGGCGGGGTCGGCGGCGCCCCGGCGGCGATGGAATCGGACATGGCCGAGCGTAACTCAGCAGACTCACCGTTCCCATGCCCCAGAGCACCCCGTAGTCTGCTGCTCAGAACAAAACACCACGGAGGCCCGTCATGACCGATCCCGCCGCGTCCTTCCTGGCTGCACGCGACCTGCTGCTGCGCCACCGCACGGACCTGGAAGCGGCCCGGGCGGCGTTCCGCTGGCCGGTGCTGGACCGGTTCAACTGGGCGCTGGACCATTTCGACCGCATGGCCGAGGGCAACGAGGCCACGGCCCTGCGCCTGGTCGGGCCAGGGGACGAGGACGAGTCGATCTCGTTCGCGGCCCTGTCCGCCCGGTCGAACCAGGTGGCGAACCGGCTGCGGTCGCTGGGCGTGCGGCGCGGCGACCGCATCCTGCTGCTGCTGGGCAACGTGCGCCCGTTATGGGAGGCGATGCTGGCCGCGATGAAGCT
>JAYUCA010000452.1:0-5132 GCA_043740535.1 Rhodospirillales bacterium
GATCACCGCGCCCACCGTCCGCCCGTCCTGCACCACCGCGACGATCACGCCGAACAGCGGCAGCCCGGCGGCGAAGTTCGACGTGCCGTCGACCGGGTCGATCACGAAGCACAGCGGCGCGCCCGCGATCTGGTCCAGCAGCGCCGGGTCGCGCGTGGCAGCCTCCTCGCCGACGATCGCGCAGCCGGGGAACAGCGCGCGGAACCCTTCGGCCAGCCGCTGCTCGGCCATCTCGTCGGCGACCGTCACCAGGTCGAGCGGCCCCGACTTCCGTGCGATGTCCGCGTCGCGCAGTTTGCGGAACCGCGGCATGATCTCCGCCCGCGCGACGGCGCGCGCGAGCTGCACGACCTGGCCCAGTTCGTGGGTGGAAAAGCTCATGGCTCGCGCTCGAAACGCGCACGGTTGGCTGGCAGCATGCGGACGCGCAGGTGCAGGCCGTCTTCCGCGTCGGCCCGGTGCAGCACCTCGCCATGCTGATACAGCCATGCCAGCCGGGCGCCGTCCGATTGCGGCAGCACATACTCCGCCACCTCCATCCCGGCGGAGATGCGCGCATCGATCGCGGCGCACAGGACAGCCAGGCCATCGCCGGTGATGGCCGACACGGCGACGCAGTTCTCCCGCGCCGCCACCATGTCCGGCCCGCCCATCAGGTCCGCCTTGTTCAGCACCTCGATGGTGCGGCCGGGCCAGGCCGGGTCCAGCGTGCCGTCGCGCACCATGCCGTCCAGCACCTGCACGACGTCGATGCGCTGCGACGTCGTGTCGGGGTGGGCGATGTCGCGCACATGCAGGATGACGTCGGCCTCCGCCACCTCCTCCAGCGTGGCGCGGAAGGCCGCAACCAGCTCGGTCGGCAGGTCGCTGATGAACCCCACCGTGTCCGACAGGATGACCCGGCGGCCCGACGGCAAATCCAGGCCCCGCATCGTCGGGTCCAGCGTCGCGAACAACTGATCCTCCGCCATCACCGAGGCGCCGGTCAGCGCGTTGAACAGCGTCGATTTGCCGGCGTTCGTGTAGCCGACCAGCGCCACGATCGGATACGGAACCCGGCTGCGCGCGGAGCGGTGCAGCCCACGCGTGCGGCGCACCTGCTCCAGCTCCTTCTTCAGGCGCACGATGCGGTCCATGATCAGCCGCCGGTCGGTCTCGATCTGCGACTCGCCGGGGCCGCCCAGGAAGCCGAAACCGCCGCGCTGGCGTTCAAGGTGGGTCCACGACCGCACGAGGCGGCTGCGCTGGTATTCGAGGTGGGCAAGCTCGACCTGCAATGTGCCCTCCCGCGTGCGGGCGCGGTCGCCGAAGATGTCCAGGATCAGCCCGGTGCGGTCGATGACCTTGCAGTCCCAAGCCCGCTCCAGGTTGCGCTGCTGCACGGGGCTGAGCTGCGCATCGACGACGGCGACGGCGACGTGCTCGGCCTTGATCGCCTGGCCGATGGTTTCGGCCTGGCCCTCGCCGAGCAACGTCGACGACCGCCGCGCGCGCAGCGGCACGATGGTCGTGTAGACCGCGACCAGGCCGATGGAGGCGGCCAGACCGACCGCCTCCGCCACCTGCGCCTCGGCCGCGCGGGCCGAGTCGTGGCGGCCCGGCTTCTCCCACGGCAGGATGACGGCCGCGCGGGTCGGCGCGGCAGCGCCGCCGCCCTTGAACCGCGCGGCCGTGTCGTCATGCAGTGGCGGCAGATGCTGTCTCCTGCGGGACCGTTCCTTCGACCTTCGTGGGGTCGAACAGCTGGATCGGCGCGCCCGGCATCACGGTGCTGATGGCGTGCTTGTAGACAAGCTGCGTATGCCCGTCCCGGCGCAGCAGCACGGAGAAATTATCGAACCAGGTGATGATCCCCTGCAATTTGACGCCGTTCACCAGGAACACCGTCACGGGGGTCTTCGCCTTGCGGACATGGTTCAGGAACACGTCCTGAACATTCTGGGCTTTTTCGGCCACGTTGATATCCTTTTATTGTCCGGCGCCCTTATGGACGTCCGGAGGTTTACCCGCCTCCAACGGACGGCAGAGTGGACACTACCGGACCAGGGGTTAAGGGCAAGTCAGGAGTGCCGGGGGATAGGGGCAAGTCATCGCCGGACTTGATCCACGGCCGTCCGGTTCCCGCTATTGAACCTTTCCAGGTCATCGCCGGACTTGATCCGGCGATCCACGCGGTCGAACAGCACGAAATTTGGGACATCTCGGGCATTAGACTTCAAACGGCGGCGCTGGCGGAGCCGCGTGGATACCAGGGCCAAGCCCGGCCACGACGGTAAACCGGGCCATCAGCGATTGCCCTGGACGCACCGAACCTTTTACGTCGCGCCCCGGTCGTCCGAGTTGACGCCCAACTGCTTCAGCTTCCGATGCAGCGCGCTCCGCTCCATCCCCACGAACCCCGCCGTCCGGCTGATGTTGCCGCCGAACCGCAGCAGCTGCGCCTGCAAGTACTGCGTCTCGAACAGATCCCGAGCCTCGCGCAGCGGCAGCGCCATCAGGTCGGCCGAGGGGTCCGAGTGCAGCAGCGCCGGCGCCCCCTGGCTGACCTCGGCCGGCAGCATGTCGGCGCGGATGGCGTCTGCCGGGCTGCCCGGCGCCATGATCAGCAGCCAGTCCATCAGATTCCGCAACTGGCGCACGTTGCCCGGCCAGTCATACGCCTGCAGCGCCGTCAGCGCGTCCGTCGACAAATCCCGGATCGGGATGCCGGACGACTCCGCCGAGCGCTCCAGGAAATGCCGCGCCAGCTCCGGCACATCCTCCCGCCGTTCCCGCAACGACGGCATGCGGATCGGCACGACGGCGAGCCGGTAATACAGATCTTCCCGGAACCGCCCGGTGCCGATCTCGGCCTGCAGATCTCGGTTCGACGTCGCCAGCACCCGCACATCGACCTTGACCCGCTGCGAGCCGCCGATGCGCTCGAACGTCTGGTCCTGCAACGCCCGCACGATCTTGCCCTGCGTCTCCAGCGGCATGTCGGACACCTCGTCCAGCAGCAGCGTGCCGCCATGCGCGCGCTCCAGAACGCCCGCCCGGCGCGGCGCCGTCATCGGGTCCGGCCCGGCCTCGACGCCGAACAGCTCCTCCTCGAAGCGCGACGGGTTCAACGTCGCGCAGTTCAGCGCGACGAACGGCCCATCGGCCCGGCGCGACCGCGCATGGATCATCCGCGCCGCGACCTCCTTGCCCGACCCGGCCGGCCCGCTGATCAGCACGCGGGACCCGGTCGGCGCCACCCGCTCGACGCCCGAGCGCAGCATGGTGATCGCCGGGCTGCTGCCGGTCAGCTCCGAATCGAACCCGGCCCGCAGCCGCAGCTCCGCGTTCTCCCGCGACAGCCGCGCCGCCTCCAGCGCGCGGCGCACGATCAGCAGCATGCGGTCGGACTTGAACGGCTTCTCGATGAAGTCGTAGGCGCCCTGCTGGATCGCCGCCACCGCCGTCTCGATGGTGCCATGGCCGGAGATCATGACCACCGGCACATGCGGCTCCTCGGTGTGCATCGCCTGCAGGATGCCGAGGCCATCGAGGCGGGAGCCTTGCAGCCACACGTCCAGGATCACCAGCGAAGGCCGGCGGTGCCGGAACGCGGCCAGCGCGGCGTCGCTGTCGGCGGCCTGCCGCACGCCGTAGCCCTCGTCCTCGAGCACGCCGGCGATCAGCATCCTGATGTCGGGCTCGTCGTCGATGATGAGGATGTCTTGCGCCATTGCGCTGTGTCTAAGCGCCAATCATGGCGGGCACAATCGGCGCCGGGATCAGCGGCAGCACCAGCGTCACCACCGCCCCCGGCCCGTTCGCCCGATCGTCAAGCTCGAGACGTCCGCCATGGTCCTCCATGATCTTCTTCACGATTGCGAGGCCCAGCCCGGTGCCCTTCACCTTGTGGGTGACATAAGGTTCGGTCAGCCGGCTGCGGTCCGCGTCCGGCAGGCCGACCCCGTCATCCTCGACGCGGATCAGCGCCATCCCGTCCTCGGTCTCGACCCGCACGGCGATGCGGCCGGCCGGCTCGCCCTCGGCCCGGGGGCGCATCGCCACGGCGTCGGCGGCGTTCTGCAGCAGGTTGGTCAGCGCCTGGCCCAGCAGGCGGCGGTCGCAGTTGGCCATGGGGCCGCGTTCCGGTATCGCAGTGCTCCATTCGATCTCGGGCCGGGCGCTGCGCTGCAGGATCAGCGCCTCACGCGCGATGCGGCCCACGTCTTCCGGCCGCAGCACCGGTTGCGGCATGCGCGCGAAGGCCGAGAACTCGTCCACCATCCGGCCGATGTCCTCGACGTGGCGCACGATCGTGTCGGCGCACTGCGCGAAGGTTTCCGGGTCGGACGTGATTTCCCGCGTAAAACGGCGCTTCAGCCGTTCGGCGCTGAGCTGGATGGGGGTCAGCGGGTTCTTGATCTCGTGCGCGATGCGCCGCGCCACGTCGGCCCAGGCGGCCTTGCGCTGGGCGGATTGCAGCTCGGTGATGTCGTCGAACGTGGCGACATAGCCCATCGCCCGCCCGCCGCGGCGGTCCGCGCCGATCCGCACCAGCAGCGTGCGCCGGCGCTGCGTCGGCCCGATCTCGATCTCCGCGGTGCGCGGCCGGTCCGGGTTGCCGGCCACCTCGTCCAGCAGCTCCGCGAACTGCGGCACCGCGTCCCGCAGGCGTTGCCCGATCGCGGCCATCAGGTCGACGCCCAGCAGCCGCCCGGCGGCGCTGTTCGGCAGCTCGATCCGCCCGTCGGCATCGAGGCCGATGACCCCGGCGGACACCCCGGCCAGCACGGTCTCGGTGAACCGCCGCCGCTCGTCGATCTGGCTGTAGGCGTCCATCAGCTCGGACCGCTGGGCCGCCAGCTGCCCCGTCATGCGGTTGAACGCCCGCGACAGCCCGGCGACCTCGTCCTCGCTCTGCATCTCCGGCACCCGCACATCGAGATCGCCGGCGCGGACCCGCTCGGCCGCCAGGATCAGCCGGCCGATCGGCCGCGCGATCTGGTTGGCCAGCACCAGGCCCAGCAGCACCGCGGCCGACAGCACCAACAACGCCACCAGCGCGAAGATCAACGCGAAGGTGACCTGCAGGCCGGACCGGTTCTCGTCCAGCCGCTTGTACTCGGCCACGGCGTCTTCGGTGCGGGCCATGT
>JAYUCA010000453.1:0-1562 GCA_043740535.1 Rhodospirillales bacterium
GCCGACGAGATGCGCTCGCCGGCGCGGAACCGCTCGCCGTAGTTGATCAGGCTGCCCGCGTTCGACCTGATGTAAACCGCGAACTCCTGCGCCGACCGGGCGAACTTGCCCAGGTGCGGGTAGTCCAGCTCCAGGGCTTTCACATCGTCACGCAGATCGTCGGCGTGCTGCCGGGCACGGTGCCCGTTGCCGTGCCAAAGCAGCCACTTGTTCCGCTCCAGCTCCCGCAGCAGGCGTGCGCCTTCCTTCTCGTCGTGGTGGGCGACGCCGCGGGCATACTGCTCCAGCACCGTCAGGCGCATGGCGATGTGGAACCAGTCCAGGACGTGCTCGGCTTCCGGGGTGACCAGCTCGGTCAAGGCGCGCACCTCCTCGCCGCCGTCGGTCAGGAACGTGACGTCCTGGTTGGCTTGCAAGCCCTGCTGCCGCATGACCTCGAACAGCCGCCGTTTCGGCTTCTGGTCGTAGCCATGCACCAGGCCGATGTAGCGCGGCGTGCGGTCCTCCGGCATGGACCGGCCGACGATCAGCTCGAAGTTGGCCTTCCTGTCGTCCCAGTCACGGACGTAGCCTCCGTCGAGGCCGACAACGATGCGCCCTTCCGGGATCGGCAGCTCAGTCCACTGCGCCGGGCAGCCATCGATGAAGCTGGATTGCTCCTTCCCGAGTTCCCTCTCGGCGCGCTCGGCCACCCGCAGGACATGCTGGCGCAGGGTGGTGGCGTTCGCGCCAGACGCGACCGGCAGCACGTCGGCGAGTAGGTCAGCCGCGGCGGCATACGGCACCAGCGACGCCCAACGTGCTTCCAGGTACAGCCTCTCAGGAGCAACATGGCCAGGAAGCAGATCACGCAGCGGCGACACTGTGGCCGGGCCGTCCCCGCCCTGGCACGCGCAGCGATGCAGCCGCGGGCTGGCGAGTTGCACGTCTCCATACAGAGTCCGGAACAGGACGGGGTAACTGCCCTTGCAGCGCCGGCGCGTGCCGCACGCCTTGCAACAGCGGTGCCGGCCAGCCCAGGTATCGGCTTGAACCTTGACGACCTGGCGTTGGACGGCGGCAAGCAACGCCTTGCCGTCCGCGAGCAGCAGGCCAACGTCCTCCGGCCGCTCGGTCGGTTTCTCAAACGCGGCGACCTCCTCGGCAGCGCCGGTCATGCCGGCGTCGTCGGTGATCTGGAGCAGGATGCAGACGCGCATGGCATACCTCCGGTCGGGGATGGCGGAAGCTGGCGGGCGAGCTTTCCACAAGGGCCGGAGTGGAAAACCCGAGCGGGTCCGGCATGGCTCCCGCCGGCCCACCCTGGCGCATTTGGCATCCCAAGCGCCATCAGTTTGCACTCCGGACTAGCTGAGGCAAACTGCGCCATGACCGCCCTCTCGCGCGCCGCTGCCGCCATCGCCGCCGTGCTCGTGCGCGAGGGGGTGGACTACGCCCAGAGCAAGGCCGTGTTCAAAGCCGCCAGGGCGCGAGCCGGCCTGCGCGCCGCGCCCGAGCGCCGCGGCGGCGTGGACCGGCTGACGGTCGAGGAGGAGCTGCGCTTCCTCGACCAGGCTTACGCC
>JAYUCA010000454.1:0-2985 GCA_043740535.1 Rhodospirillales bacterium
TGGCCGGTGATCCGGCGCACGACCACGGGATTGGTGTTGACGCTTTCCGCAATCAGCTGGCTGGTCGCCAGCCCCTCGCGCCGCCGGCACGCCAGCAGCAGCATGATATGAATGGCAACGGCAAACCGTGTGGCAACCATGGTGCCCTAAGTCCCCGCAGACGCAGCCGGTTCCGGTCGCGGCGAATGATTACAATCCCTGGCTTGTGAAGGGAAGAGCGGGTACAAAACGTGAATGGAGCTATACCCCACCCTGCCGGACCCCACCCTGCCCGACCCCACCTGGCCCGAGCGTACTTTCACGGTACGCCGGGCCGCCGCCCGGCTGTGCCTGCAGCTCGGCTGGTCGCCGGTGCACGAGGTGCCGCTGCCGAACGGCCGCCGGGCTGACATCCTGGCGCTTCGCAGCGACGGAGGGTTCGCCTGCATCGAGGTCAAATCCGGACCACGCGACTTCCTCAGTGACGGGAAATGGCAGGAATACCGGGAATTCTCCGACGCCTTGTTCTTCGCGGTCGATCAGGATTTCCCCACCGCGCTGCTGCCGGAAGAGACCGGCCTGATCGTCACCTTCGGGCGGGAGGCCGAGCTGATCCGAGACGCCCCGGTCCATTCGCTGCCGCCCGCGCGCCGGCGCGCCCTGCTGCAGCGCTTCGCGGCCCTGGCGGCCCAGCGTCTGGCCTGCCTCGATGACCCGGCTGCAGCCCCGTATCTCCGCGGGGCATTGCGAGCCGATTGACGCCGGCCGTCAGAACAGGCGCTTGCCCGCCCCATACATCACGACGACATCGGCGGGATCGGCGATGTTCAGCATCGCGCGCGCCCGCTCGTCCAGCGTGTCCGGGTCGAGCCGCTGCGAACGCAGCCCGGCGACGCGCCGCTCCAGCAGATCGCGTTCGCCCTCGACGCGCTTCAGGTCGGACTGCACCGACACCAGCTGCGCCTGGCGCAGCGCATAGGATTGCAGCCCGCGGTCGCCCTGCGTCGCGTTCCAGCCGAAATAGGCCACGAGCGTCAGAAAGATTGTGGGTGCGATGACCGACCGGACCGCCTGCTTCAGCCGATAACGAAAACCCATGTTGCACCGCCTGCGGGACTGACGGTGACGTTAACCTAAGTCCAAGATTTTGGCACTACGCCAGTGCGGTATTTTTGGATCGACTGCAGCAAGCCTCTGAAGACGCTCCCTTACGACGTGATCCCCGGGCCCTATTGACCCGGGGATCTCGTTGCCACCGGAGGACGGAGCGTCATGCCCGCGAGATCCCCGGGTCAAGCAGGCCCGGGGATGAGGTCTTTGGTGGCGACGTGTTAAGGTCAGCGCTTGAGTATCGTGCGGCCCGCGTAGCGTGCCGCCGGGCCAAGCTCGGCCTCGATGCGGATCAGCTGGTTGTATTTCGCCGTCCGGTCGCTGCGCGCCAGGCTGCCTGTCTTGATCTGTCCGCAGTTGGACGCCACTGCCAGGTCGGCGATCGTGCTGTCCTCGGTTTCACCGCTGCGGTGGCTCATGACCGTCGTGAACCGTGCGCGCTGCGCCAGTTCGATCGCCTCCAGCGATTCCGACAGCGTGCCGATCTGGTTGACCTTCACCAGGATCGAGTTCGCCGTCCCCGTGTCGATGCCCCGGCGCAGACGCTCGGTATTGGTCACGAACAGGTCGTCGCCGACAAGCTGCACCCTGGCCCCCAGCACGTCCGTCATGTGCTTCCAGCCGTCCCAGTCGTCCTCGGCCAGGCCGTCCTCGATGCTGACGATGGGGTAGCGGGCGCACAGGTCCTGGTAGTAGGCGACCATGCCGGCGGAATCCAACGTCTTGCCCTCGCCGTCCATCCGGTAGACGCCCCCCCCGCTTGGCTGAGCATGATAAAATTCCGTGCTCGCGGGATCGAGCGCGAAGGTGATGTCCTCGCCCGGGCGGTAGCCGGCGGTCTCGCAGGCCCGCATGATGAACCCCAGCGCCTCGTCGGCCGACTTCAGGCCCGGCGCAAATCCCCCCTCGTCGCCCACGTTCGTGTTGTGCCCGGCGTCGTGCAGCTGCTTCCGCAACGCGTGGAACACCTCGGAGCCCATGCGTACCGCCTCGGCGAAGGTCGCGGCCCCCACGGGCTGGATCATGAATTCCTGAATGTCGATCGGGTTGTCGGCGTGCTTGCCGCCGTTGACGATGTTCATCATCGGCACCGGCAGAGTGCGGGCGAACACGCCGCCGACGTAGCGGTACAACGGCAGGCCGTAATCCTCTGCCGAGGCCTTCGCGATGGCCAGCGATACCGCAAGGATGGCGTTGGCGCCCAGCCGGGCCTTGTTGGCGGTGCCGTCCAGGTCGATCATCACGTGGTCGAGGCGGACCTGGTCGGTCGCGTCCATGCCGCTGATGGCGTCGAAGATCTCGCCCTCGATGTTGGCGATGGCGGTCAATACGCCCTTGCCGCCGTAGCGGGACTTGTCGCCGTCCCGCAGCTCCACTGCCTCATGCGCGCCGGTGCTGGCGCCCGACGGCACTGCGGCGCGGCCCATCGAGCCGGTTTCCAGCACGACGTCCACCTCGACCGTCGGGTTGCCCCGGCTGTCCAGTATTTCACGGGCGACGATGTCGGCGATGGCGCTCATGCGGAACGGCTCCGGGCTGTTGACGCGGGGCGCATAGCAGGTCGGGCCGGTCTGGGCTACACGGGCGCCGTCAGGCCACCGCCTGCGCCAGCTTCATCAGGCTGGCGCAGGCCGCGTTCCGCCCCTCGAAATCGGCCCAGGCGCTGGACTGCGCGAGCGGCTTCCACTTGGCCATCGCCTCCGGCGTCTCGGTATGCACGGCCACCCCGGCCTTCTTGAACACCGTCGCCAGCTCGGCGTCGTCTTTCTTCGATTCCGCCACGGCGAAGGGCTCCAACCGCGCGCCCACCCGCAGGATCGCCGCCTGCTGGTCCTTGGTCAGCGTGTCGAACACCAGCTTCGACATCAGCAACGGCGTGAAGATGAACCAGAACGA
>JAYUCA010000455.1:0-3516 GCA_043740535.1 Rhodospirillales bacterium
CATGATCAAGTTCTTCTACAGCCTGGCGCCGAACCCGATGAAGGTGGCGCTGTTCCTCGAAGAGGCCGGGCTCCCCTACGAGGCCATCCCCGTCGATACCCGCAAGGGCGACCAGTTCGGCGCCGAGTTCAGCAAGCTGAACCCCAACAACAAGGTGCCGGTGATCGTCGATGGCGACACGACCGTGTTCGACAGCAACGCCATCCTGCTCTACCTCGCCGAAAAGACCGGCAAGTTCCTGCCGAAAGAACGTGGCGAGCTGCTGTCGTGGCTGATGTTCGTCGCGTCCGGCGTCGGGCCGTATTCCGGCCAGTCCGTCCACTTCCGCCACTTCGCGCCGGAGCCGAAGGACTACGCCGTCACCCGCTATCTGTTCGAGGCGAAGCGCCATTACGCCATCCTGGACGCGCACCTGGCCGGCAAGGACTGGATGGTCGGCCACGAATACTCCATCGTCGACATGGCCGTCTGGGGCTGGGCCCGCATGATCCCCTTCGTGCTCGGCGCCGCACCCACCGACATGACCGCCTGGGCGCCCTACCCGAACCTGAAGCGCCTGTTCGACGCCGTCAGCGCCCGCCCGGCCGCCACGCGCGCCGTGGCGATCAAGGACCGCCACGCCTTCAAGGCCGAGATGGACGACGAGGCGAAGCACATCATGTTCCGCCACATCAAGGCGGCGTAGGGCAACGTCATCCCCGGGCCTTCTTGACCCCGGGGATCCCGTCGTCACGGAAAGGCCGCCCGCCCACAAGGTCCCCGGGTCAAGGAAGGCCCGGGGATCCCGTTCTTGGATGGGCGGGATGACCTTCGCAGTGGACGACCGCCGCTACCCGGCCGTGAACTGCAGCGCCGCCAGCCGCGCATACAGCCCGCCCTCGCCCACCAGCCGCTCATGCGTTCCCGTCGCCACGACGCGGCCGCCGTCCATCACCACGATTCGGTCCGCGCGGCGCACCGTCGCCAGCCGATGCGCGATCACGATCGTCGTGCGCCCCTGCGACAGCCGCGCCAGCGCCTGCTGCACCGCGGCCTCGCTTTCGGCATCCAGCGCGCTGGTCGCCTCGTCCAGCAGCAGCAGCGGCGCATCCCGCAGCAGCGCCCGCGCGATCGCCACCCGCTGCCGCTGCCCGCCCGACAGCCGCACCCCGCGCTCGCCCAGGAACGTGCCGAACCCCTCCGGCAGCTCATCCAGGAACCCCGCCGACGCCGCCCGCGCCGCCGCCTCGACCTCCGTGTCGGTGGCCCCCGGCCGGCCATAACGGATGTTGTCCCACACGTCCGCGCCGAAGATCACGGGGTCCTGCGACACCAGCGCGATCCGCCCCCGCGCCGCCGAGGGATCGGCCAGCCGCAAATCCGTGCCATCGAGCGACACCCGCCCCGACGCCGGGTCATAGAACCGCAGCAGCATCTGGAACACCGTCGACTTGCCCGCGCCGCTCGGCCCGACCAGCGCCACCGTCTCGCCGGGCTCGACGACCAGATCGAACCCCTCCAGCGCCGCCTGGTTGGGGCGTGACGCATAGTGGAACGTCACCGCCTCGAACCGCACCGCCGAGCCACCCGCTGACGGCAGCCCCAGCGCCACCGGATGCAGCGGCGCCATGACCCCCGGACTCTCCGCCAGCAATTCGCCGATCCGCGAGGCCGACCCGGCCGCCCGCTGCACCTCGCCCCACAGCTCGCTCATGGAGGTGACGGACGTGGCGACAATCACCGCATAGAACACGAACGCCGACAGCGCCCCACCCGACAGCCGCCCATGCACGACCTCCAGCCCCCCCACCCACAGGCTGAAGGTGATCGCGCCGAACCCCAGCAGGATCACCGCCAGGATCAACCCGGAGCGCACCCCGGCCCGCCGCAGCGCCGCGGCCACGCTCGCCTCCAGCCGCTGGCCGAACCGGGCCTGATCGACGGGCTCATGCGTGTAGGCCTGCACGGTGCGCAGCGCGTTGATCGTCTCCTCGGCGTAGGCGCCCAGATCCGCCACCCGGTCCTGCGCCGTCCGCGCCAGCCGCCGCTCCCGCCGCCCGAACACCACCAGCGGCAGCACCACCAGCGGCACGACGGCCACGACGATCATCGCCAGCTTCGGGCTGGTCACCACCAGCATCGCCAGCGCGCCCACCGCCAGCAGCGCGCTGCGCAGCCAGACGGACACGGCGCTGCCGATCAGCGTCTGCAACAACGCGGTGTCGGTGGTCAGCCGCGTCAGCACGTCTCCGGTGCGAAGCGTCTCGAACGTGGCCGGCGACAGCGTCAGCACCCGGTCGAACACCGCCGCGCGCATGTCGGCCGCCACCCGCTCGCCCAGCCACGACACCAGGTAGAACCGCGCCGCCGTCGATACCCCCAGCCCCAGCACGACCGCCGCCATGGCCAGCGCCGCCTGGTTCAGCCGCCCGACATCCCCGGCTGCGAAGCCGAAATCGATCAGCCGCCGCACCCCCTGCCCCAGCAGCAGCACCAGCCCGGCCGCCAGCAGCAGCACGACCGACGCCGCCGCCACCCGGCCCCGATACGGCCGCAGGAACGGCAGCACCAGGCGAAGCGCCGAAAGGCTGGGACGCGCGCTCAATCTATTGCGCCTGCGCGCTCGCCTCGCTCCGCGTGGCCCCCACCCGGGCCGCCAGGGCCGCGGCCAGGAACTCGTCCAGGTCGCCGTCCAGCACCGCGTCCGGGTTGCCCTTCTCGACGCCGGTCCGCAGGTCCTTCACCAGCTGGAACGGCGCCAGGATGTAGTTGCGGATCTGATGCCCCCAGCCGATGTCGGTCTTCGCGTTCTCCTGCGCCGTCGAGACCGCCTCCCGCCGCTGCAGCTCCGCCTCGTACATCCGCGCCTTCAGCATGCCCATCGCCGTCGCCCGGTTCCGATGCTGGCTGCGGTCCGTCTGGCACGCGACGACGATGCCGGTCGGCACATGGGTGATGCGGATGGCGGACTCCGTCTTGTTGACGTGCTGCCCGCCCGCGCCGCTGGCCCGGAACGTGTCCACCTTCAGGTCGGCATCGTTGATCTCGATCTCGATCGTGTCGTCGACCACCGGATACACCCACACGCTGGCGAAGCTCGTCTGCCGCCGCGCCGCCGAGTCGAACGGGCTGATGCGGATCAACCGATGCACGCCGCCCTCGGTCTTCAGCCAGCCATACGCGTTCGGCCCCGTCACCTGCAGCGTCGCCGACTTGATGCCGGCCTGCTCGCCGTCGCTCTGCTCCATCAACTGCACCTTGTAGCCGTGCTTCTCCGCCCAGCGGCCGTACATCCGAACCAGCATCTCGGCCCAGTCCTGCGCCTCGGTGCCGCCCGCGCCGGCGTTGATGGTGACGATCGCATCCATGGGATCGAGCTCGCCAGAAAGCATCCGAGCGAATTCCATTTTCTGCACACCTTGCTCGGCTTCGGCCGCCATCGACTCGAGCTCGGGTAGCAAGCTCTCGTCTTCTTTCACGAGCGGTAGCAGCTCACGGGAGTCGTCGACCAGCTTGTCTAACTTGCGCCAGCCCAAG
>JAYUCA010000456.1:0-6539 GCA_043740535.1 Rhodospirillales bacterium
GGCGCTGCTGATCGTGGGCGACGTGGATCAACTGCCCTCCGTCGGGCCGGGGCAGGTGCTGGCGGACGTGATCGCGTCGCGCGCCATGCCGGTGGTGCGGCTGACGGAGATCTTCCGCCAGGCGGCGGGCAGCCGGGTGATCGTCAACGCGCACCGGATCAACAAGGGGCAAATGCCAGAGCTGGAAGCGGTGCCCGGTTCGGATTTCTTCTTTGTGGACGCACCAGATCCGGAAGCCGGAGTGCGCCTCCTGCTCGGGGTCGTACGCGAGCGCATCCCGGCCCGATTTGGCCTCCATCCAATCCGGGACATTCAGGTGCTGTGCCCGATGAACCGCGGCGGTCTGGGAGCACGCGCGCTGAACATCGAGTTGCAGGCGGCGCTCAACCCACCTGGAGAACTCAAGGTGGAACGCTTCGGCTGGACCTACGGCCCTGGTGACAAGGTCATGCAGGTCAGCAACAACTACGAGCGCGACGTGTTCAACGGCGACCTGGGCGTGGTCAGTGGCATCGACGTAGAGGAAGGCGAACTCAGGGTCACGTTCGACGGGACGGAGGTGGTCTACGGTTTCGGGGAGCTCGATGAGCTGGTATTGGCCTACGCCACCACCATCCACAAGGCGCAGGGGTCGGAGTATCCGGCCGTGGTGATCCCGTTGACGACCCAGCACTACGCCATGCTGGCCCGCAACCTGCTCTACACGGGGGTGACCCGGGGCAAGCGCCTGGTGGTGCTGGTCGGGCAGCGTCGGGCACTGGCCATCGCCGTGCGCAATCAAGGTGGTCGCAGACGTTGGTCCAAGCTGAAGGAGCGGCTGAATACATAACCGTTCAATTCCCGCGTGAGTGGCAGTAAGAAGGAAGACAGGTTCTGGGCTACGAAGTTGGGATAGCTGCCGTTCGTCAGCGTAATAATCCCAGCGGTAGGTGCCGACCATTCTCAGTCATGCAGGCGACCTCTGGCCCCCGATCGTTCGACCCTCGTCACGTATTCCACCCTCGCCAGATCACGTTTGCGGGTTTGCTGCTGCGTTCATCCCAGACCCATGTAGATACGTTGCACCTCCGGATCGCTGGCCAGGTCCGCAGCAGGGCCGGAGAGGACGCTGCGCCCGACCTGCAGTACCGTCGCGAATTCGGCGAATTCCAGCGCCAGCTCCACCGACTGCTCTGCGAGCAGGATGGTCAGGCCTTGCTTATGAAGCACAGCAAAGGTCTCGTACATCGTCTCGACGACCGCTGGCGCGAGGCCAAGGCTCGGCTCATCCAGCATCAGGAGGCGCGGGTCGCTCATCAGCGCGCGGCCCACTGCCAGCATCTGCCGTTCTCCGCCTGACATCGTTCCTGCCTGCTGTTTCCGCCGCTCCGCAAGGCGCGGGAACAACTGATACACGCGTTCGAGCAGCCCCGGAATTTGCGTGCGGTCGGTGAGCGGTGTCGCTCCCAGATGGAGATTGCTTTCGACCGTCTGCTGCGCGAACAGGCGCCAGCCTTCGGGTGACAGCGCCAGGCCCTTGCGGACTATGGCGTAAGCGGGGCGTCCGGTGATCGCCTCGCCACGGAAGCTGATGCGGCCGCCCGTGGCGGTGACTAGCCCGGCGATGGCGTTCAGTGTGGTGGTCTTGCCGGCGCCATTGGACCCCAGCAGCGCCACCAAGGCACCCTCAGGCACCTCCAGCGATACATCTGCCACCCCGATCAAGTCACCGTAGCGCACCTCCAGTGCCTCGACCTGCAGCAGCGGTTGGCTCATGTGGCTGCCTGGGCCGCACGGGCGCCGCGCTTGCCCAGATAGGCCTCGATCACCTGGGCTTCGCGTGTCACTTCCCGCGGGCTGCCTGCCGCGATCTCCCGACCCTGGTGGAACACGACGACGCGCTGCGCCAGGGTGATGATGACTTCCATGATGTGTTCCACGATCACGAGCGTGATCCCGGACCGGTGAATGGCACCGACCAGCTCGATCGCGTGGCGGATTTCGGTTGGCGTTAATCCGGCCATCGCCTCGTCCAGCAGGAGCACCTTCGGTTCCGTTGCGAGTGCCCGGGCGATCTCCAGCCGCTTGCGGCCGGGTGTTCCAAGGCTGCGGGCGGGTGCGTCGGCGACATGGCCCAGGCCCACGCGGTCGATCACCGCGCGTGCCCGGTCCAGCGCCTCCTTTGGGCTCGAGGTACGCAGGAAGGCGCCGACCGCGACGTTGTCTAGGACCGTCATGTCCTCGAACGTCAGCGGAAGCTGGAAGGTGCGGGCAATACCCAGCGCGGCCCGCGCCTCTGGCGGCAGGCGCGTTATGTCCCGTCCCGCCAAGTGCACGGTGCCGAAGGTGGGGGCGATGTCGCCGGTCAGGCAGTTGAAGAATGTGGACTTGCCGGCACCGTTAGGGCCGATCAGCCCCAGCACCTCGCCCTCGCGGACGCCAACGCTGGCGTCGTTCACAGCCTTGAAGCTGCCGAACGCCTTGGTGACGCCTCGCGCCTCGAGAAGCATCGGTGCCTCAGGCACCGCGGGGAGCACCGGTGACTCAGGCGGCATCGCGCACCACCGGGACCGGGCGGCGGCGTTGCCGTGGGCGCCGCACCAGGTCCAGCAAACCGCCGGGCAGGAAGCGGGCCAGGAGCATGATGACTGCCCCGTAGACGACGAATGTGACGCCCGCGCCTTTTCCGCCGAACAGGTTGTTGGAAACCTCCTCGAGCGGGACCAGGATCGCTGCCCCGACCAGCGGACCGAACAGGAAGCCGGCACCGCCCAGCGCCGCCATGATGAGCATCTTGACCGAGGTCAGGATGCCAAGCCCAGAGTCTGGATCGACGAAGCCGAACAGGGTTGCGTAAAGCCCACCCGCGACCGCGGTGAGCGCGGCGCTGAGCATGTAGGCATAGAGCTTGTAGCGGCCGGCCGCGGCGCCCAGGGAGCGGGCGGCGCGCTCGCTGCCCTTGGTGGCGCGCAGGTAGTAACCCATTCGACTGTTCTCCACGCGCCACGTGATGCCGAGCGTGAGGAGCAGGGTCGCCAGGAACAGGTAGTAGTACGGAACCGCAGAGATGAACGAGAAATCTAGCACGTTGCGTGGTACGGCCGGTCCACTCAGGCCAACGGCTGCGCCCAGGAACTCCGTGTTGGTGACGATCAAGCGCACCAGCTCAGCGACCGCGATCGTCGCCATGCTGAAGTAATGTCCGGACAATCGCAGCGTCGGCACGCCCACCAGTGCTGCGATTGCCACGCTGGCCGCCACGCCGAACGGCAGCCCGGCCAGGGGCGGCAGACCCAGGTGCGTGTAGCTCGCGAGCGCCCCGTATGCGCCGCAACCGAAGAACACGACGTGACCGACCGATATCTGCCCGGCATAGCCGCCGACGATGTTCCACGCCGACGCTGCCACCGCGTAGAGCAGCACGAGCGCCCCCAGCCGCTGCTGGAATTCCGACTGGAACATCAGCGGGTAGGCCACCGCGGCCGCAAACCACACGAGCGGCCAGAGCCAGCGGCCCGTCACGCCTTGCCCATCAGGCCCTGCGGCCGCGTCCACAGCACCAGGACGAAGAGGGAATACACCACGATGTCCTTATACACCGCGCCGATCCAATAGCTCGACAGGCTCTCGATCACGCCGATCAGCAGCCCGGCCACCAGTGCGCCGGGGACGCTGCCGAAGCCGCCCAACGATACCGTGACGAAGGCGACGATGGTCAGCGTCTCGCCGACCGTGGGCGAGATGTAGAAAAAAGTGGCGATCAGCGCCCCGGCAATCCCGGTCGCTCCCGCTGCGAGGCCCCAGGCCACAGCTTGCATGCGCTGCGGCCGGATGCCCATGAGCTGAGCGGCCGCCTCGTCTTCTGCCACCGCCAGGATGCGGCTACCGAGCGAGGTGCGGGTCAGCAGCCCATGCAGCCCGGCCGTAACGAGCAGCGCCACGATGCCGGCAAGCAGCCGGGCGGCGGGGATGCGGATGCTGCCCAGTTCGAAGGTGCCGCCAACCAACGTGTCGGGGAGGGAGCGGAAGTCCGCGCCGAAATACCAGAACACGCCGTAGCGGATGAACAGCGCCAGACCGAAAGTGCCCAAGATCTGCGCGATCATCGGCCCGCGCATCACATGCCGCACCAGTGCGAAGTAAACGATGACGCCGAGGGTGGCCAGCAGCACGGCTGCGAACGGAACCGCTCCGGCCGGGCCGATGCCGAACGTGCTGAACAGGACAAAGGCGGAATACATCGCTAGCATGACGAAGTCGCCGTGCGCAAAGTTGACGACGTTCATCATGCCCCAGATCAAGGTCAAACCCGAGGCGAACAAGGCGTAGAGCGCGCCCAGCAGCAGTCCGCCGACGACGACTTGGACAAGGGTCGCACTGATCACGATGCCAACGGCTCCGCCGACTGCTTCGTTGCCTCGCCTACCAGCCCTTGTAGGGGAGTTGCAGCCTTGCCGTGGCACTCGCGGCCGGCCAGACCGAGACGTAATCCTTTCCCTGGATCTGGATGAGCAAGGCCGAGGCCAGCACGTTGTTGCCCTTCTCGTCGAACCGCACGCCATCGTAGCCCATCATGAGTTGGTTGGGCTTCAGGTCCGTCGCCTTCAGCGCAGCCTGTATCTTGGCCGGATCGGTCGAGCCGGCGCGGTTGATGGCGTCCATCAGGGTCAGGAAACCCTGCATGGCCCGGCCGGATGTATCGTCCAGGTCTGCGCCACGACGCTTCTTGTACATCTCGTTGATCAGGTATGTCGTGCTGCCTGGCTTGCCGATGTTCCAGGCCGAGCGATTGATGGCGCCCTGCGCCATGCTCCCGACGCTGCTCAGGAAAGCGGCATCGGAGAAGCCGGAATTATCACCGATCAGCACTGGCGGCTTGTAGTCCAGCGCCTTCATGGTCTTCACGAACAGGATCGCGTCCGAGGTGTAGCTGACGAAGACCACCACGTCCGGTTTCTTGTCCCGCAGTTGCAAAACCTGGGATTGCACATCGGTCGTGTTGGCGCTGTAGGCGATCTCCAGGCCGATGTTGAAGCCGTTCTCCTTGGCTGCATCGCGAAGCACCTTTGCGATGGAGGTGCCGTATTCCGTGTTCTCGTTGACGATAGCGATGCTGTCGATCTTCTGCCCGCCGACCTTCAACTCCTTAAGAAATGTCATGTACGTCTTGGCGATGTCGCCGGCGACAGGGGTGGTGCGGAAGAACCACTTGAAGCCGCGCTCGGTCAGGTTGGCGGCGACCGACTCGCCGCTGACGAACGGAATACCACGCCGTTCCGCCATGGCGCTGGCGGTCAGGGTGATGCCCGATTGATAAGCGCCGACGAGCGCCACCACCTTTTCCTCCGTAATCAGGCGAAGCGCCTGGTTCTGCCCAGCGGCGGGCGTTCCCTGGTTGTCGGCGAACACGACCTCAACCTTGGCGCCGTTCAAGCCCGGTAGCCCGGTGCCCTTGGCAAGCGTCAGTTCGCCGAGCTCCGGATGCGGGTTGTTGATGATATCGACCGCGACTTCGAGAGCCGCCTTGGCCGACTCGCCCGCACTCGCGGCATTGCCGCTCAGCGGGTAGATGGCCCCGATGCGAACGGTCTCCTGCGCCAAGGCGGCACCTGCTCCGCTTAGGGCAAGCAGCACGCCCAGGCCTGTGATCCATGGCAGCTTCATTGGTGCCTCCCTTCCGTGTGCGGCTGTCGTCTGCACGCCTGGGCGCGGCGGAGCCCGTCATTTTTCGAGATCGACCGACCTCGCCATTGAAAGAAACGAGCACGCGAAGTCGGAATGGTCAAATCCACGATGGGCCCGGCATTCCGGTGCAGACCCTGCAGGCTGGCCGTCGCCGTCATGATGCCGACCCAGGGCGAGCTATGCCAGAATTTGGGTGACGCGATGATCAGGCGGCGCTCTCTGCTTGCGTGTTGATGACCTCGATGCCGTTGATGAAGGTGACGCCCTGGACGACCTTGGGCAACTGGTTTTGGCCCTTCAGCCGGCGCCAGGGTTTTGCGGCGGCCATGACCAGCTTGAACACCATCCGTCGGGCGGTGTCTTGCGAGAGCGCGCCTCTGGTCCGCACCGTCCGATGGCGCACCGTGGCGAACACGCTCTCGATGGGGTTCGACGTCCGCAGATGGTCCCAGTGCTCGGCAGGGAAGTCGTAAAAGGTTAGCAGCGCGTTGCGATCCTTGGTCAGGCAGGTGACCGCCCTCTCGTATTTGGCGCCATACTTGTCGGCAAACGTCGCGATCGCCGTCTCAGCCGTGGCACGGTCCGGCGCCGCCCAGATCTCGCGCAGATCGGACTTGGCCGCGAGCTGCACGGACTTGGGCAGCTTGTCCAGCACGTTGGCGGTCTTGTGCACGGTGCAGCGTTGATGCCGAGTTGTCGGCGACACCTCCTCGAGTGCTTTCCAGAAACCGAGCGCCCCGTCACCAGTGGCCAGCTCCGGCGCGATCGCCAGGCCGCAGCATGACCAGTGAGGTGATGTAGTAGCGCGTCTCCCGCTCGATCTTTCCGCTGATTTCGCGGCTGCTCTCGACGATGACCACGCCCTTGAGACCCGG
>JAYUCA010000457.1:0-6710 GCA_043740535.1 Rhodospirillales bacterium
CCGACTATGTGCCCGCCGCCCTGCTGCACAACCTCAAGCACAACAAGGTCCTGCACGAGAAGGTCCTGTTCGTGACCGTGGAGAACCTCGATGTCCCCGAGGCCGATCCGCAGCAGCGTACCGAGGTTTCGGAACTGGCGCCCGGCGTGCACCGCGTCGTCTTGCGCTACGGGTTCATGGAAAGCCCGAACATCCCCCGCGCGCTGGAGGAACTGGGCAAGGGCGGCGGCGATGCCGGGCTTGGCTATGACCCGATGCAGGCCAGCTTCTTCCTGGGCCGCGAGGTGCTGGTGCGCGCCATGGTGCCCAAACTGCCGGCCTGGCGGCTGTTTTTGTTCCTGGTGATGGCCCGAAACGCGGTGCCGGCCACCGAATTCTTCCGCATACCGAGCGACCGTGTGGTGGAACTCGGCGTGCGTGTGGCGATCTGATGAAAACTGTAGCTGCCTTTGGCGCGTTCCCGTCATCTGGGCCAGAGCTTGATCGCTTCGGGTAGACGAAGCGATCAAGCTCTAGCGTGTTGATGAAGAACGCGGAACCTCGTTTCATGCCCAAGCGGCCTGAAACGATACCGCTCGAGACAAGGCATGTGATGACCAAGGTTACCCTCGTTCTGGCAATGGCGCCGGGCAAGCCCGAAGGCGACGTCGAGGACCGCCTGGTGCTGAACCTGGCGTTGACCGGGCAGGGCCAGATCGATGCCTCCGCCTACGAAATCGCCGAAGCTCCCTGGCTCGCCTCCCGCGCCCGCAATGGCGCTGTCGCCCGCGACCTGGAGGTCATTCGCCTGGACGAGGGCTGGGCGTTGCAATCCACCAACTCGCTCGATGACCCGATCTGGGTCTTCGAGGGCCAGGTCTACCGCCCCGGGGAACTCGTGCAGGTCCGCCGCCCGAATGGCGACGAGCTGCTGTTCAGGATTGTGGCGGCAGAAAACCCGCACTGACGGCAGAAGACGAAAGACCTCACTGCCCGAACGTCGCCACCAGCTCGCGCGTCCGCCCCGCATCCGACTGCTTCATCGCCTGCCAGGCCAACCTTTGGCAGTCGTCGATCGTCGTGCCGCGCACCGCCTGCTTCACCCGCGGCACCGACGACGCGTTCATGCTGAAGTTGCGCAGTCCCAGCCCCATCAGCAGCGGCGTCATCATCGGATTCGCCGCCATCTCGCCGCACACCGAGACCGGGATGCGGTGCCGGTTCGCCGCCTCTGCCGTGAACTGGATCAGCCGCAGCATCGCCGGATGCAGCGGGTCATACAGGTCCGCCACGTCCGTCTCGCCCCTGTCGACGGCCAGCGTGTACATGCACAGGTCGTTGGTGCCGATGGCGAAGAACTCCGCCTCGCCCGCCAGCGCGTCCGCCGACAGCGCGGCGCCGGGCGTCTCGACCATGATCCCCAGCGGCGGCAGCACCTTCGGCAAGGTGCGCCCCGCCCCACGCAGGTCCCGCGCGACCCGTTCGTAGATCGCACGGGCGGCCTTCACCTCGGCGACGTTGGTCACCATCGGCAGCATCACCCGCACCGGGCCGGCCGCCGCCGCGCGCAGGATCGCTGCAAGCTGCGTGGCGAACAGCACCGGCTGACGCAACAGCAGACGGATGCCGCGCAGCCCCAAAGCCGGGTTCGCATCGACCAGGTCCGGGACCAGCCCTGCGGCCGTCAGCGCCTCGATCTCCTTCTCGCCGCCCCAGTCCAGCACCCGGATCGTCACCGGGTCGCCCTGCATCGTCTCGACCACATGGCGGTAGCTGGCCGTCTGCTCGTCCTCGTCCGGGACCGTGTCGCGGTTCATGAACAGGAATTCGCTCCGCAGCAGCCCGATCCCCGTCGCCCCGGCCTGCGCGATCATCGGCAGCTCGACCGGCAATTCGAGGTTCGCGTGCAGGTCCACCTTCTCGCCGTCCAGCGTCACCGCCGGCAGCCGCCGCAGCCGGCTCAGCCGCTGCCGCTCCCGCGCGAAGCCGTCGACGCCGCGCCGCGCCTGCGCCAGGCTGGCCGGCGTCGGGTTCACCAGGATCGTCCCCGTCGACCCGTCGACGACCATCACGTCCCCGGCGCGCAGGTCCTGGATCAGCCCCGGCGCGCCCAGCACCGAGGGGATGCCGAGCGCGCGCAGCAGGATCGACGTGTGGCCGTCGGTCCCGCCCTCCTCCGTTGCAACACCCGCGATCCGCGCCGGGTCGATCAAGGCGGCGTCGCTGGGCCGCAGCCCTTCGGCCACCAGGATCGACCCCGGCGCGCCGCCCGAGAAGCTGCGGAACGGCGCCCGGGTCAGGTTGCGGACCAGCCGCCGCCCAATCTCCCGCACCTCGTCCGCCTGGCGCTGCGGCCCAGCCCCGTCGGCCGACGGCTCGTCGTCCGGCCCAACGCCTGCCATCGCCACCAGCGCCGCCGCGATCGCGTTCGCCTCTTCCATCACAGCCGTTTCAGCCGACACCAGCCGATCCTTGACCCGGCTTCGCGCCCCCCGCACCAGGCGCGACGGCCCGAGCATCTGCAGATAGGCGTCCAGCAGCGGCGCGATCTCGCCCTGGCTTTCTTCCGGCAGCACCGTCACGCGGCTGCGCAGCTTCAACAGCTGCTTGCGGGACTGCAGGATGGCCGCCTCCAGCCGCGCAAGCTCGGCCTGGATGTCTTCGGCGTGGATGCGGTGCCGGGTGACGACCGCGGCGGCCTCGACGGTGCGGAACGCCGGCCCTATGGCGATCCCGGCGCAGGCCGCGATGCCCACCAGCCGCCGTTCGATGCGCCCCCCGCCGGCGTCTGCGCTGGCGTCGTCGGAACCTGCGTCAGTCCTGCTCATTGAAGCCAGCCTCGACAAGACCGCACAGCGCCTCCAGCGCCTCCTTCGCGTCCCATCCCTCGGCCTGCAGCTCGATCGTCGAACCCAGCCCGGCGCCGAGCATCATCAGCCCCATGATCGACCGCGCCGACACGCTCTGCCCGTCACGCAGCACCTCGACGGACGCGCCGAACCGCTCTGCCATGGTCACGAACTTCGCTGCCGCCCGCGCATGCAGGCCACGGCGGTTCACGATGGTCACGACGCGTTTGAGCTGTGTGGCGCTCTCTGGCGCGGGGCGATCATCGGCAGGCGGCGTCCCGGTCACCCCGCGGCGGCCTTTCGGCAAGACGGCAGCACGCGTGACGCCGCGGCGATATATTTGCGCCCGGCGGTCTGCGCGCAATCGACGCATTCGCCCAGGGTCTGGCTGGACCGCACCTTCGCCAGCTTCACCAGCATGGGCAGGTTCACGCCCGAGATCACCTCGACCCCCTCCCGGTTCATCATGGAGATGGCCAGGTTGCTGGGCGTGCCGCCGAACATGTCGGTCAGCAGCACGACCCCGTCCCCGGTGTCGACCGTGGCGATGCAGGCCTGGATATCCGCCCGCCGATCTTCGATATCGTCGTCCGGTCCGATGCAGATCGTCGCGACGTTCCGCTGCTTGCCGACGACATGCTCCATGGCGGAGAGAAGTTCGTCGGCCAGGCGGCCATGGGTTACCAGCACAAGGCCGATCATGATGGTGGTTCTAAACCTTCTCTGAGGCCGCAGGCGGCGGCTTGTCGTGCGCAGTCGTGTCGGCAGAAGTCAAATGGGCGGCACTTCGGGCGCCCGCAGCGGCGGCTCCCATGGCCGGGCTGCCGGCTTTCGTCAACTCCCGGTGCACGGTCGTCACCTGCCACGCCTGCGCCTGGCCCTGTGCACCCAGCCGATGCAGGACCGGCGCCAGACGTTCGACGATCCGGACGGACCGGTGCCGGCCGCCCGTGCAGCCGACCGCTATCGTGGCATATTTTTTTCCTTCCCGCACGAATCTCGGCAGGACGAGCGCCAGCATGGCGTGGATGGACGCAAAGAAGTCTTCAAAGTCGGGGTCCGCCTCCACATAGGCGGCGACGTCCGGATCGAGGCCTGTGCGTGGACGTAATATGGGATCGTAATGCGGATTCCGAAGAAAACGCGCGTCGAACACCATGTCCGCCTCGCGCGGCAGCCCGGCGGGGAACGCAAACGACATCAGCGTGATCATGAGGCTGACCGCGCCCTGTTCGGCGCCTTCCGGTCGGCCGAACCGCCGCTCGACCAGGCGGCGCAGTTCGGCCAGCGGCAGCTCCGTCGTGTCCACCACCATGTCGGCGGCGTCCCGCAGCGACTGCGTCAGGCGTGCCTCCTGCTCGATCCCGTCGGTCACGCGGCCCTGCGGCGCCAACGGGTGCCGGCGGCGTGTTTCGGTGAAGCGCCGCAGCAGCGCCTGGGCGTCGGCGGTCGCGTAGACCAGCGTCGTCTCGATGCGCGGGTTCTGCCGCATGCGGTCCACCACCTGCAGCACCTGCGGCGCATCGAACCCGCGCGTGCGGGCATCGAGCCCGATCGCCAGCGGGCGTTCGCCGCGGCTGACCAGTTGGTCCACCAGGGTCAGCGGCGGGTTGTCGATGGCCTCGAACCCGATATCCTCGAGTGCCCGCAGAATGGAGGCCTTGCCCGCCCCCGACAGCCCGGTGACGAGCACGACCGGGGTCATGCGAAGGCGCCCGCCAGCAACCGGGCCTCGCCCGTCGCGCACCGCAGCGCTGCCGCCACCCGCACCGGCGCCGAAGCCTGTCCGGGATCGACGTGCACCAGCGGGAGCCCCAGATAAGCCAGGGGCTCCGGCAACCTGTCGCCGACGCCCATAGCGACCACCAGGGCCAACCGCACCGAGTCCAGATGCCGCATGTGCAGGATGCCCAGCCCGCGGACCTCGATCAGGCCGGCCAGCGCATCGGGCGCCCGTGCCACCCCGGCCTCGAGCACAACCTGGTCGTCGGCCACCAGGGTAAAGCCGTGGTCGAGCAGCCGCAGCAGCAGGTCGGACTTGCCCGACCCGGGCGGCCCGATCAACAGCACACCCGCCCCGTCCCGTGCAGCGCAGCTCGCGTGAAGATGCATCGGGCCTGAATTTGGGCCGGTTCGGTGCGAAATGGAAGCGTCTTGTGGGGCGCCGGGCGCCGTGTCAGCGTTCCGTCCCATGATCGACCCCGCCGCCATCGAAGCCGCCGCGCGCCGGCTGATCCCCCATATCCGCCGCACGCCCGTGCTGCACCTCGGCCCCGGCGAGCTGCCCGGCGGCGCCGAGGTCACGCTGAAACTCGAATTCCTGCAACACACCGGCAGCTTCAAGCCGCGCGGCGCCTTCAACACGCTGCTGACCCAGGCGGTCGCGCCGGCCGGCGTGGTGGCGGCCAGCGGCGGCAACCATGGCGCGGCCGTCGCCTTCGCCGCGCAACGCCTGGGGACGGCGGCCACCATCTTCGTGCCGCAGCCGACGCCTGCCACGAAGGTGGCCCGCATCCGGTTCTATGGCGCCACCGTCGTCCAGGGCGGCGCTGCATACAGCGAGGCGCTGGAGGCCTGCCGAGCCCACCAGGCTCGGACCGGTGCACTGGACGTGCATGCCTACGACCAGGAGTCGGTGCTGGCCGGGCAGGGGACGGTGGGGCGGGAGTTCGAGCACGACGCGCCCGGGCTGACGCATGTGCTGGTCGCGGTGGGCGGCGGCGGCCTGATCGGCGGGGTGGCCGCCTGGTATGGGACTGGATCGACCCAGGTGGTCGCGGTCGAACCGGAGGCCTGCCCGACCCTGCATGCCGCGAGGTTGGCGGGGCGGCCGGCGCCGGTCGCCACCGGCGGAATTGCAGCCGACAGCCTTGGCGCGAGACAGGCTGGCGGCCTGACGTTCGAGATCGCCCAGCGCGCCGGGATCGAGTGCGTGCTGGTGTCCGATGACGAGATCAGGGCCGCCCAGACGTGGTTATGGGACCGGCTGCGCCTCATCGCCGAACCCGGCGGCGCGACGGCATTGGCGGCGCTGCTGGACGGTGCATGGAAACCCCCGCCCGGCGCCCGGGTCGGTGTCGTGCTGTGCGGCGCGAATACCGATCCGGCAACGGTTTCGTGGGGCGGAGAGGTGTAGCGGCATCCGCCTTTTCGACGTTTGTCAGCCAGGGTAGCGGCGGATGACGCTTTGCTTTTCCGCCCTACGATTTGTAAACTACTTTGCAACACATTGTTTTTACGATGTAAATCGGCATATGTTTCACGTGAAACGTTATCCACAGGCTTGGGGCTACCCCTTGGGCAGCAGCACCACGAAGCGTGCGCCCACCACCTGTGCTGCGGCATCGATCCGGTTCTCTGCCGAGATGCGACCCTTCAGCGCCTCGGCGATCTGCCGGCTGATCGACAGGCCCAGGCCGGAGTGCTGTCCGAACCGTTCCCCGGGCGGGCGTTCGGAATAGAACCGGTCGAAGATATGCTCCAGCTTCGCCGCCGGGATGCCCGGGCCTTCGTCTTCCACCGCGATCTCCACGAAGGCCCCCGCGTCCCGCGCCCGCAGCGCGATCGTGCCGTTGCGCGGCGAGAAGCTGCTCGCGTTGCCCATCAGGTTTCGCAGCACCTGCACCAGCCGGCCCTCGACTGCGGCGACGACCAGCGGCGTGCCAGGCAGATCGAGCGTCACCACCGGGTCGCCGTCCCGCCGCGTCGCGTCCTGGATCTCGGCCAGCGTGGACAGGATCGGAGCGACGTCGATGCTCTCGGTGGCCGTGCGCGACAGCTCGGCATCCACCCGGCTTGCGTCGCTGATGTCGGAGATCAGCCGATCCAGCCGCATCACGTCTTCGGCGATGATCGCCAGCAGCCGCCGCTGCTGGGCCGGGT
>JAYUCA010000458.1:0-3115 GCA_043740535.1 Rhodospirillales bacterium
TGCGGGCGGCCGTGGGCTGCGATGGCGTGGGCCATGATGGCCAGGATGTCCGGGCAGCCCAGGCGCTGACCGAGCGCCTCGGCCAGCACGGCGGGGGCATGCTCGAACTCCGCCTGGTCCAGCAGCAGGGCATCGACGCTGGCGGCGTTCGCGGCCTGGTGGTTGTCGATCGCGCCGGGCAGCGGCACGAGCAGGGCGGGGCGGCCGATGGCGGCAAGCTCGGCGACCGTGCTGGCCCCGGCGCGCGCGATGACGAAGTGCGCGGCGGCGATGCGCTGCGCCATGTCCGGGAAGAACGTCGACAGCTCGGCCGGGATGGACAGCGCGGCGTAGGCGGCGCGGACGCGGTCGATGTCCTCGGCCCGGCACTGCTGGGTGATGCGGAGCCGCGCGCGCAGCGGGGCGGGCAGCAGCGCGATCGCGGCGGGCACGGCGTCGCTGAAGATGCGGGCGCCCAGGCTGCCGCCGGTGACCAGCAGGTTGACCGGGCCGTCGGCGGTGGGCGGCGTGTAGGGCGCGCCGGACAGCGCCTGGATGGCCGGGCGCACGGGGTTGCCGGTGACGGTGGCGGGCGTGCCGCCGGGCAGGCGGCGGGCGCCGGCCATGCCGAGGGCCAGGTGGTCGGCGAAGCGCACGAGCGCCCGGTTGGCGCGGCCCAGCACGGCATTCTGCTCGTGCAGCAGGATCGCCGGACGGCGGCGCAGCAGCCGCGTCGCCAGGATGGGCGGCACGCTGGGGTAGCCGCCGAAGGCGACGATGACGGCGGGATGCAGGTTTTCGAGCACACCCCGCGCCTGCCACGTGCCGGCCGCCAACGCCAAACCGGACCGGGCGGCGCGGACGGCGCCGCGGCCCGCGATGCCCGCGCCCTTCAGCACGAAGGTCTCGCGGCCCTTGAACACGTCGGAAGCCAGGCCGCCGCTGCGGGCGTCGGTCATCAGCACGATGCGGTGACCCCTGGCGGCCAGCTCGGCGGCGAGCGCCTCGGCCGGGAAGAAGTGCCCGCCCGTGCCGCCGGCCGCGATGACGATCGGGCGTCCAGAAGAAACCGCACCTGGCCCTTGCAGACCGATCGCCAGGGGGGAAGGCGTATGCGCGTTCATCGCAGGCCCTCCTCGATCCGGGTGCGCCGCCGGGTCAGCGCCAGCAGCATGCCGATGCCGAGCGCCACCGCGAGCACCGACGATCCGCCATAGGACACGAAGGGCAGCGTCATGCCCTTCGTCGGGATCAGGTGCAGGGAACTCGCCATGTTGACGAAGCTCTGCAGCCCGAAGCTGGTGACAAGGCCGGTGGCGGCCAGGACGACGAACAGGTCCTGTTCGGCCAACAGCCGCAGCAGGCCGCGCAGCACGATGAAGCCGAAGATGCCCAGCACCAGCAGGCAGATCACCAGGCCGAACTCCTCGCCCATCACGGCGAAGACGAAATCCGCATGGGCGTCCGGCAGCACGTCCTTGACCCGGCCCTCGCCGGGGCCGCGGCCCAGCAGCCCGCCGTTGCCGAAGGCCTCCAGCGCGGTGTTGACCTGGTAGGAGTCGCCGGTCTCCGGATGCATGAACCGCGTCACGCGGCTGCGGACGTGCGGGAAGAACGTGAAGGCGCCTATGGCGGCGGCCACCAGCCCGCCAGCGCCGATGCCGACCAGGAACAGGTTCAGCCCGCCCACGAACAACTGCACGAAGAACACTGCGCCGACGACGGCCAGCATGCCCATGTCCGGTTGCGACTTCAGCAGCAGCGCGATCACCACGAACACCGCGCCGGCGATCAGCCGCCCCGGGAAGCGGCGGCTGCGGGCGCCCTCGGCCAGCAGCCACGCGGTGACGACGGCGAAGCACGGCTTCAGGAACTCGCTGGGCTGCAGGCTGAAACCGGGGAGGGCGATCCAGCGCCGCGCCCCCTTGATCTCGACGCCCATCACGAGGGTCGCGAAGGTCAGCGCGATGGCGGCCAGGCAGCCGAGCATGGCCAGGCGGCGCACGCCACGCGGCGACAGCAGCGACACCCCCACCACGGCGGTTCCGGCCAGCGCCAGGAACACGACCTGCTTGGCGATGAACATGTCGCGCGACACGTGGATGCGCTCGGCCACCGCCGGCGAGGCCGCCAGCATCATGATGTAGCCGAAGCCGATCAGGGTCGCGACGGCGAACAGCGTCCATCGATCGACGGTCCACCACCAGCGGCCCAGCACGGAGGTGTCGGCGCGGCTGAGCACCGGCATCAGGCGGTCCTCCGCATGGCGCCGCCCAGGACCAGGTCGCGGAACCGGTCGCCGCGCTGCTCGAAGCCGGTGAACTGGTCCCAGCTTGCGCAGGCCGGGGAGAGCAGGACGGTGGGCGCATCGAGACGCTGCGCAAAGGCGCGGGCGGCATCGACGGCGGCGTCCAGCGTGCCCACCACGGTGCAGGGGATGCCGGCGTCGTCCAGCGTGCGGGCCAGGATGGGCGCGTCGCGGCCGATCAGCAGCGCGTGGGCGACGCGGGGCAGCAGCGGGCGCAGCGACTCGATGCCGCCCGCTTTCGCCATCCCGCCGGCGATCCAGATGATGCGGTCGTAGCAGCCGATCGCGCGGGCGGCCGCGTCGGCGTTGGTGGCCTTGCTGTCGTTGATCCAGGCGACCCCGTCGAGCACGGCGACGCGCTGCTGCCGGTGCGGCAGCCCGGGGTAGCTGGCGATGCCGCGGACGATGGCGGCGTCGGGCACGCCCAGCGCCCGGGCCATCGCGGTGGCCGCGGCGGCGTTCTGCGCGTTGTGCGGGCCGGGAAGGGCGGGGGCCTCGGCCATCGAAAGGATGGGGCCGCCGGCATCCCGCAGCACGCCGTCCTGGCTCCAGACGCCGGCGGGCCGGTGGCCGGAGATCGTGACGACCGCGGGGCCGCGCAGCGCGCGCGCCACGGCGGCGGTGGCGTCGTCGTCGATGCCCAGCACGGCGGTGTCGCCAGGCTGCTGGCGGTCGAACACGTGCCGCTTGGCGCGCGCATAGCCTGCCATGTCGCCGTGCCGGTCGATGTGATCGGGGCTCAGGTTCAGCAGGGCCGCCACGTCGAAGCGCAGCGTGGTCAGGCGCTCCAGCATGTAGGACGACATCTCCAGCACATAGACGCCCGCA
>JAYUCA010000459.1:0-5632 GCA_043740535.1 Rhodospirillales bacterium
GCGCGCGTCGCCGTGGTGACGACAGCGGCGCCGTATCGACCGGACAAGGGCGACCAGGGGCCTGGGGCGCCGTATAACGGCGGGGCGAAGTTCTTCGTGACCTACTCCGGCGACACGTCGACCGACCCCGACCTGCGCATCGCCCACGTCTCCTATGACCGCCAGCACACCCTGGCGGACGACATGAACACCTGGTTCCCGCTGCGTTGCCTGCGCCAGCTGGCGGTGGAGGGCATCGTCGGCGCGGTCGGGCCACGCTTCCACGGCGCGCCGACCAACCGCAGCCAGCGCGTCACCGTCGACGCCGACGCGCCGGAGATTCTGCGCCGCTGCCGGGAGGACGGCGCCGACGGCGTGGTGCTGGCGCCGAACTGCCCGGTCTGCCACCAGACCGCCAGCCTGGTGGCCCGGCATCTGGAGTCCAACGGCATCCCCACCGTCGTGATGGGGTGCGCGAAGGACATCGTCGAGCTGTGCGGCGTGCCGCGGTTCTGCTTCAGCGACTTCCCGCTGGGCAACAGCGCGGGCCGGCCGCATGACGCCGCGTCGCAGCGCGAAACCCTGCTGCTGGCGCTGCGCCTGCTGGCGGGGGCGCCCGGGCCGCGCTGCACCGTGCAGTCCAGTCAGCGATGGGCAGAAGACCCCGCGTGGAAGCTGGACTTCATGAACCCGGCCCGCTTGCCGCCCGAGGAGCTGGAGCGCCGGCGGCAGGAGTTCGCCGAGCAAAAGCGGATCGCCAAGGCCGTGCAGCGCGTCAGCATTTCGTAGGGCGGAAAAGCGCAGCGTCATCCGCCTTCCTGGTTGGGTTTGGCCATGAAGAGGCCGATGACCCTTCCCCACCGCCGTCATCGCGAGCCGCTTGGCGAAGCGATCCAGTGGCCTTGTGCCAGGGAAATTAAGCATTGCCCGGTCCGCATCGTCACTGCGAGCTCTTGCGAAGCAGTCCAGGGCGGCCAGACCTGATCCATCGGTCCTGGATCGCTTCGCAAGGGCTCGCGATGACGAGTCATTACTTAATGTCGTTGGTATTATGCACCACTCTCGGCCCCTGGATCGCCACGCCGCAAAGGCGGCTCGCGATGACGGGTCAACATCGGCGAGACTGATAGGGGCCATGAAGAGGCGGATGACGCTGCGCTTATCCGCCCCACGCGGCTACGCGGCCCGGTTCTCACGCGACGCTATCGGCTGAGTGCGCGGATCATCTCGTCCAGCCCGCCGGGGGTCAGCGGGTACATCCGGTCATCCATCAACTGGCGCACCATGCCGATGGATTGCGCGAAGCCCCATTCGGAGATGGGCGCCGGGTTCAGCCAGGCGGCGCGGCGCCAGTGGCCGGTCAGCCGGGCCATCCAGGCGCTGCCGGGCTCGTCGTTCCAGTGTTCGACGCTGCCCCCGCGGGAGGCGATCTCGTAGGGGCTCATGGTCGCGTCGCCCACGAAGATCGCGCGGTAGTCGGGGCCGTAGGTGCGGATCACCTCGGCGGTCGGGATCGTTACGTCCCGCCGACGGTGGTTCTGCTGCCAGACGTGCTCGTAGGGGCAGTTGTGGAAGTAATAGAACGCCAGGTGCTTGAACTCGCTGCGGGCGGCGGAGAACAGCTCCTCGGACGCGCGGACGTGATCGTCCATCGAGCCGCCGACGTCCAGGAACAGCAGCACCTTCACGGCGTTGTGCCGCTCCGGCACCATCTTCAGGTCCAACGACCCGGCGTTGTGCGCCGTCGCGCGGATGGTGCCGGGCATGTCCAGCTCGGTCGCGGCCCCCTGCCGGGCGAAGCGCCGCAGCCGCCGCAGCGCCAGCTTGATGTTGCGGGTGCCCAGCTCCACGCCGTCATCCAGGTCGCGGAACTCGCGCTTGTCCCACACTTTCGTGGCCCGGCGATGCCGGCCTTCGTGCTGGCCGATCCGCACGCCCTCGGGGTTGTAGCCATAGGCGCCGAAGGGCGACGTGCCGGCGGTGCCGATCCACTTGTTGCCGCCCTGGTGGCGGCCCTGCTGCTCGGCCAGGCGCTGGCGCAGCGTCTCCATCAGCTTGTCGAAGCCGCCGAGCGCCTCGATCTCAGCCTGCTGCTCCGCTGTCAGGTGCTTCTCGGCCATGCGGCGCAGCCACTCGGCCGGCAGGTCGCGCATCGCCGGGCCGGCTTCGGCGCCGCCGGCCGCCGTGGCTTCAAGGCCGCGGAACACCTGGCCGAACACGCGGTCGAACCGGTCCAGGTGGCGTTCGTCCTTCACCAGCGTGGCGCGGCTCAGGAAATAGAAATCCTCCACGCTGTAGTCCGCCACCCCGGCCTGCATGGCGCCCAGCAGCGTCAGGTATTCGGTGATGGAGGCCGGCACGCCGGCCTCGCGCAGCGCGAAGACGAACGTGGCGAACATGCTACTGGCCGCGGCGCTTCAGGAAGGCCAGGCGCTCGAACAGGTGCACGTCCTGCTCGTTCTTCAGCAGCGCCCCGTGCAGCGGCGGGATCACGATATGCGCCTCGTCGCTGCGCAGCGCCTCGGGCGGCAGGTCCTCGATCATCAGCAGCTTCAGCCAGTCCAGCAGCTCGGACGTCGCCGGCTTCTTCTTCAGGCCGGGCACGTCGCGCACCTGGAAGAACACGTTCAGCGCCTCCCGCGCCAGGTCGTGCTTCAGGTTCGGGTAGTGCGCGGCGACGATGCGCTCCATGGTCGGGCGGTCGGGGAAGCGGATGTAGTGGAAGAAGCAGCGTCGCAGGAAGGCGTCCGGCAGCTCCTTCTCGTTGTTGGACGTGATGATGACGACGGGGCGGTGCCGGGCCTCGATCGTCTGCCGGGTCTCGTAGACGAAGAACTGCATGCGATCGAGCTCGAGCAGCAGGTCGTTGGGGAACTCGATGTCCGCCTTGTCGATCTCGTCGATCAGCACGACCTGCGGCCGGTCCGCGGCGAAGGCGTCCCACAGCTTGCCGCGGACGATGTAGTTGGCGATGTCGGCCACCTTGGGGTCGCCCAGCTGGCTGTCGCGCAGGCGGGACACGGCGTCGTATTCATACAGGCCCTGCTGCGCCTTGGTGGTGGACTTCACGTGCCATTCCACCAGGGGGTGACCAAGCGCCGCCGCGACCTCATGCGCCAGCACGGTCTTTCCCGTCCCCGGCTCCCCTTTCACCAGCAGGGGCCGCTGCAGCGCCACGGCGGCGTTCACGGCGACCTCCAGGTCGCGGGAGGCGATGTAGCGTTCGGTGCTCTTGAATCCGCTCAACCGGTGATCCCCGCTCGTGAGTTCTGGCCGCCGCCCAGCATGCGCGACTGCATGCAGCCTGGGAAGTCCGGTGCTGGGAAGTCCGGTGCGGGGGTGATAGGCTGGTCCGCGCAGCATGGACGTCCAGCGCTGCGACGGGAGAGAGCGAATGGGCGAATATCTGGGTCAGATATGGGCGCCGCTGGCCCAGGCGCTCGGCTTTGCGCAGGGCGCTGCCGGCGGTGGGCTGCCGACGCTGTTGGCGCAGCTGGAGAATGCCGGGCTGTCCGAGACGGTGCTGTCGTGGGTGGGCCATGGCGAGAACCTGCCGGTGACCGAGGCGGAGCTGGAGGCGGCGTTCACGCCGGAGCAGTTGAACGACTGGGCCGCCAAGGTCGGCGTCTCGCCCGAGGAGCTGTTGCAGACGATGTCGCGGGAACTGCCCGGCGCGGTCGATCGGGCGACACCGCCGGGCAGGCTCCAGCCCTAGAGCGTGATCGTTTCAGACAGAAGAGGCGATCAAGCTCTGACTTGTTGATGAAGAACCCGGAACCTCGTTTCAGGTCCGGGCAACCTGAAACGATGCCGCTCTGAAGCGGGCTTCTGCGCCAGCCGCCAGAGTCAGGAGATGGTCCGATGAACGATGTTTTGCTGCCCCAAGGTTCGCCCGTCGAGTCCTATCGCGAAATCCGCGAGGAAGTGGCCAAGCTCTGTGCCGGCTTCCCCGGCGACTACTGGCGTAAGCTGGACGAATCCCGCTCATACCCCACCGAGTTCGTCACCGCGCTGACCGAGAGCGGCTATCTCGCCGCACTGATCCCCGAGGAATACGGCGGCGCCGGGCTGCCGCTGTCCGGCGCCGCGGCGATCCTGGAAGAAGTGCAGCGCCAGGGCTGCAACGGGGCGGCCTGCCACGCGCAGATGTACATCATGGGCACCATCCTGCGGCACGGCAGCGACGCGCAGAAGGCGGACTACCTGCCCAAGATCGCGGCCGGCGAGCTGCGCCTGCAGGCCTTCGGCGTGACGGAACCCACCAGCGGCACCGATACCACCGCGCTGCGCACCACGGCCCGGCGCGAGGGCGACACCTATGTCGTCAACGGCCAGAAGATCTGGACCAGCCGCGCCGAGCACAGCGACCTGATGCTGCTGCTGGCCCGCACCACGCCGCGCGACCAGGTGGCCAAGAAGACCGAGGGGCTGAGCACCTTCATCGTCGACATGCGCACCGTCAAGGGCCTGACGATCCGCCCCATCCGCACGATGATGAACCACAATTCCTGCGAGGTGTTCTTTGACAACATGGTCATCCCGGCCGCCAACCTGGTGGGCGAGGAAGGCAAGGGCTTCCGCTACATCCTGTCCGGCATGAACGCCGAGCGCATCCTGATCGCCGCCGAATGCATCGGCGACGCCAAGTGGTTCACCGAGCGGTCCGTCGCCTATGCCAAGGACCGCGTCGTCTTCGGCCGCCCCATCGGCCAGAACCAGGGCGTGCAGTTCCCCGTCGCCCGCGCCTACGCCAACATGCGGGCCGCCGAGCTGATGGTGCACGAGGCGCTGCGGCTGTACGAGGCCGGGCAGAACCCGGGCGCCGAAGCGAACATGGCCAAGCTGCTGGCCGCCGACGCGTCGTTCGAGGCGGCGAACGCCTGCGTGCAGACGCATGGCGGCTTCGGCTTCGCGGAGGAATACGACGTGGAGCGGAAATTCCGGGAGACCCGCCTTTATCAGGTGGCGCCGATCTCGACCAACCTGATCCTGTCCTTCATCGCCGAGCACGTGCTGGGCCTGCCGCGGTCCTACTAGCCAAACCTTCTCCCTCTCCCGTCCGAAAAGGGCCGGGGTGAGGGCCTTAAAGCAAGCGCCAAACTCAACCGTCAGTGAACAACGGGATCACCCTCCGCCATCCCCAACCCGGGCCCGCTCCACGATCGCCCCCGTCTCCAGCCCCGCCGGAAGCGTGCCGAACGCATGGCCCCACGCGCCATCCAGCCGGCTGGCGCAGAACGCGTCGGCCACGGCCGCCGGGGCATGCCGCACCAGCAGGCTCCCCTGCAAGGCGAACGCCATCCGCTCGACCACCTGCCGCGCAACCGGCTCCAATCCGGCCGGGTCGGCCAGCCGGCCGGCCAGGTCGTCGGCATAGGCATCCAGCCGTGGATCGCCGCCGCGCGCCTTCCGCAGCTCATCCAGGAACACCCCCACCGTCTCCGGCTCCCGCCGCATCGAGCGCAGCACATCGAGGCAGATGACGTTGCCCGTGCCCTCCCAGATGCCGTTCAGCGGCGCCTCGCGATACAGCCGCTCCATCAGATGCTCGGCGATGAAGCCGTTGCCGCCGTGGCACTCCAGCGCCTCAACCACCACCGCAGGCGCCCGCTTGCACGCCCAGTACTTGGCGACCGGCGTGCAGATGCGCGAC
>JAYUCA010000460.1:0-1869 GCA_043740535.1 Rhodospirillales bacterium
AACCTCTGCTTCGATTTCGAATACGGCGACGAAGCGGCCACCGACGCCGCCTTCGCCGCCGCCGCGCACGTGGTCACGCTCGACCTCCGCAGCGACCGCGTGGTGGGCAACCCGATGGAGCCGAAATCCGCCCTGGCGCGCTGGGACGGCGACACGCTGGACCTGTGGACCGCGACCCAGGGCATGACCGCGCTGCGCGACTCGCTGGCCAGCCTGACGGGCCTGGACCCCGCGAACATCCGCGTCCGCTGCCACGACGCCGGCGGCGGCTTCGGCATCCGCGGGCCCGCCTATCCCGAGCACGCCGCCCTCGCCTTGGCCGCGCGGCGCCTGGGCGCGCCGGTCAAATGGGTCGCCAGCCGGTCGGAGACGTTCTTCAGCGACTACCACGGCCGCGGCCTGTTGATGCACGGCGAATTGGCATTGGACGCGGCCGGGACTTTCCTTGGCATCCGCCACGCATGGCTGGCGGATCAGGGCGCCTACCCCGTCGCCACCGGGCCGCTCATCAACTCGTTGAACCCCGCGATGATGTGCACCGGCTGCTACCGCATCCCCGCCGTCTACGGGCGTCATCGGCTGGCCATCACCAACACCGTTCCCATCACCGCCTATCGCGGCGCCGGGCGGCCGGACATGGCCTATGTCGTGGAGCGGCTGGTCGATGCGGCCGCACGGGCGCTGGACCTGGACCGTCTCGCGCTGCGCCGGCAGAACGCCATCCCGCCCGAGGCCTTTCCCTACCGCCTGCCGACGCCGGGCCCGATGGCGGCCATCTATGACAGCGGCAGCTACCTGGCGCTGATCGACCGCGCCGCCGAACTTGCGGACTGGAGCGGCTTCCCGGCCCGCCGCGCAGCATCGGCCGCGCAGGGCAAGCGCCGCGGCATCGGCATCGCGCTGTTCGTCGAACCGTCCGGCGGCGTCGTGCCAAAGGACGAGGTCGCCATCACCTTCGGACCCGACGAGCAGATCTCGGTCCACACCGTCACCGGCAGCTCCGGCCAGGGGCACGAGACCGTGTTCCCCGAGATCGTCGCCCGCATCCTGGGCATCGCCCCGGCCGCCATCACGCTGCGCGCCAACGACCCCGACGGGCCGGCGCTGTTCGGCGGCGGGGCGTTCGCGTCCCGCTCCATGCTCTCGCACGGGGCGGCCACCCACCTGGCCGCCATCGCGGTGCTGGAGAAGGCCAGGCCGCTGGCCGCCGAAGCGCTGGAGGCCGCGCCCGTCGATCTCGAATACGCCGATGGCGCATACCGCATCGCCGGGACCGACCGCATCCTGCCGTTGCTGGAGCTGATCCGCCTGCATGCCGGACCGGATGCGCACCCGCTCGACACCACCACGGAGATGCCGGCCGGCCGCGCCTATCCGTCGGGCGCGCATGTCGCCGAGGTCGAGATCGATCCCGAGACCGGCGCCGTCGCCATCCTGCGCTACACCGCCGTCGACGACTGCGGCGCGGTGCTGAACCACACGCTGTTGGAGGGTCAGATTCTCGGCGGCATGCTGCAGGGCATCGGCCAGGTATTGGGCGAGCAGGGCGTCTACGACTCTGCCGGGCAGTTCATCACCGGCAGCTTCATGGATTACTTCATGCCCCGCGCGCACGCGCTGCAGGACGTCCGCCTGGATACGATCGTGACGCTGTCGCCCAACAACCCGCTGGGCGTCAAAGGCGCCGGCGAGGCTGGCACGACCGGCGCCCTGCCGGCCGCGATGAACGCCATCATCGATGCGCTGGGCGTCGATCTGGACATGCCCGCCACGCCCGAGAGGGTCTGGCAAGCACTTCTTCCTTTCCCGCCCGCGGGGCGCAGGGGGGATGCTTGAACCAAGATATAAGCACGTCATCCCCGGGCCTTG
>JAYUCA010000461.1:0-25732 GCA_043740535.1 Rhodospirillales bacterium
ATCCCACGTTCTATGACGGCCCGCCGCACGCCGATGGGACGCCTGAGGATGACAAGCGCGACGCGATGACCTTGCCGCTGATCCGCGGCGCCATCGCGCGCGGCGTGCCCCTGCTGGCGATCTGCCGCGGCCTGCAGGAAATGAACGTCGCCTTGGGCGGCTCGCTGCATCAACGCCTGCAGGACCTGCCGGGCCGCATCGACCACTCGACCCCGCTGCATCCAAACCCAATCGTGCGCACCGGCAAGGCGCACAACGTCCGCCTGGTCAAGGGAAGCTGGCTGCACCGGATCGCCGGCATGACGGACATGCCGGTCAACTCGCTGCACAACCAGGGCATCGACCGCCTGGCCCCCGGCCTCGTGGCCGAGGCGGTGGCCCCCGACGGCACGATCGAGGCCGTGCGCCACGTCGCGGCGCCGGCCATGGCGGTGGGCGTCCAATGGCACCCGGAGTACGACTTCGCCACGGACGCGGCGTCGCGCGGCATCTTCGAGGCGTTCGGCGCCGCATTGCGTCAGGCAGGCGGGGCCAAACTGGCTGCCGATTGATGCCGACCACGCGCCGCGCCACACCGGACGACCTGGCGCTCGTCTGCGAAATTACCAACGCCGCCTATGAGGGCTATGTGGCCGAATTCGGCGGCCCGCCTTTGCCGATGCTGGAGGACTATGCCCCCCACATCGCGGCCGGCGGGGTGTGGCTGGTGTCGAATGACGGTGCGGTGGCGGGCCTGGCGGTGTTCGAGACCGCGGCCGACCATCTGATGATCTTCAGCCTGGCGGTGCTGCCCGATGCCCAGCGCGCCGGCATCGGGCGCTTCATGCTGCAGTTCGCCGAAGACCAGGCGCGCGCCGCCGGGCTGCCAGAGGTCCGCCTGTACACGAACAGCCTGATGCATCGGAACATCCGCGTCTACGAACAGGCCGGCTTCATCCACCGGGGCCGCCGCCCCAACGACCGCCACCCCGGCTGGTTCTTCGTCGACATGGGAAAGCTGATCCCGGCAATCGCTTGAAGATGCCTTGCTGCGCGGCGATCCCGGTGGCCGGGAGCGGTGCATGCGGCCCCTGGTTCGCTTCGCCAAGCGGCTCGCCATGACGGCATCACGGTCCCAAAGCCCTGGCATCAAAGCTTGATCGCGCCAACGACCTGAGGCGATCATGCCCGAACGACCGTCCGCGGCATCGACGGCAGACAGCGAAGAATGCCCCGCCACGCCGCTGATATCAGGCCGACACGAGCGCCTTCAGCCAGTCGACCGAGATCGCCATCGCGACATCCGCCTTGGCGACCCATCCGGTCAGCGCCAGGAAGCCGTGGTTCACCCCGTAGAGCCGGACGGTGCGGCACGCGACGCCTGCTGCGGCCAGCCGGGCGCCATAGGCCTCCCCCTCGTCGCGCAACGGGTCGAACTCGGCGGTCAGGACCAGCGCGGGCGGCAGGCCGGCAAGATCGGGCGCCCGCATCGGCGAGGCCAGAGGATCGGACGCCTGCTCGGGCGTGCCGAGATAATGGTCCCAGAACCACTGCATGCCCAGCCGGCCGAGCCCGTAACCCTCGGCGTTCTCGGCATAGGATGCGTATTCCACGCTGTAGTGGTCGGTAACCGGGTAGATCAGCACCTGGCCAGCGAGCGGGGGTCCGCCCTCGTCGCGGCAACGCAGCGCGGTGACCGCGGCCATGTTGCCGCCGGCGCTGTCGCCGCCGACCACGACGAAGCCCGGGATGGCGCCGAGCGCCTCGGCATTCGCGGCGGCCCATCGCGTCGCGGCGAGGCAGTCGTCGGACCCGGCCGGGAACTTCGCCTCGGGCGCCAGCCGGTAGTCGACCGACACCACGACATAGCCGGACCCGGCGCACAGGTTGCGGCACATGCCGTCGTGCGTGTCGAGGCTGCAGAGCACGAAGCCGCTGCCGTGGCAGAAGACGAGCAGCGGGCGCGGCGCCCTGCCGTCCGCGGGCGTGTAGATGCGTAGGCGCAGGCTGCCGCCGGGTCCGTCGATCGAGCGCTCGTCCACGCGGCCGACCTCGGCCGCCGGCGGCCGCGCCCGGGCCTCGTGCAGGCGCCGCGCCTCGGACACGCTGAGCGTCTCCAGCTTCGGCAGGCCGGCCGCCTTGTCCAGCAATGCCTTCAGATCCGCGTCAAGCGGCATGAGTCGTCTCCCTCAGGCCCGGACCAAGGGGCACGTGCTGTCGGACAAAGGCCGGAACGCTTCGTCGGCTGGGGTCGTGGCGACCAGCTTGAGCACGTCGGCAAAGCCGCGGCTCTCGCTGGGCTGCTTCACCTCGAACAGATAGAACGGGTGGATGCAGCGGCCGTCGATGCGGACGTGGCCGCGGCCGAAGCAATCGTCCTCGACAGGCATCGCCTTCATCGCGGCGACGGCGGCGCGGCCGGACGCCTTGGCCGCGACGACGCCCATCTCGTTGACCACGTTCAGGTAATGCCGCACCGCGGAATAGGCGCCGGCGTGCAGGCTGTTCGGAAAATAACCCGTCGCCAGCAGCGGGCGGATACGCTTGTCGAAGGCGCGCGTGCGGTCGTTCATGTCCCAGTAGAACGCCTCGACCATCAGCACGCCCTGCATGGACAGCAACCCGGCCTTGGCCACCGACAGCGCGTTGGCGGCCAGCACGGCGAGGCGCTGCGTGATGCCGAACTCGCGCGCCTGCTTGACGCTGTTGACCATGTTGTCGCCGCCATTGGCCAGCGCGATGATCTCGGCGCCGCTCGACTGCGCCTGCAACAGGTAGGAGGAGAACTCGGTCGTGGCCGGGAACGGATACAGGATGGCGCCGAGCGTTCTGCCGCCGGCCTTGTCGATCATCGCGATCGTCTCGGCCTGCACGTCCTTGCCGGCCGCGTAGTCGGGCGTGATGAAAAACCACGTCTTGCCGACGGTCCGGGTCAGCAGCGTGCCCATGGTGTGCGCGATGGCATAGCTGTCGAACGTCCAGTGGATGCCGTTGGGCGAGCACATCCGGCCCGTCAGCTCCGCCGTGCCGGCGCCCGTGCTGAGCTGCACCTTGTCCTTCTGTTGCGTCACGGTCTGGCAGCCGAGGGCGACGGCGCTGTTGCCCAGGTCGGCGATGACGTCGACGCCGCCGCGGTCATACCACTCGCCGGCGATGGCGATCCCGACATCGGCCTTGTTCAGATGGTCGGCGGCCAGGACCTCGACCTTGATGCCGGGGTTGCCGGCCATGAACTCGTTGGCGGCAAGCTGCGCACCCGCCACGCTGCCGGGTCCGGTGGGGTCGCGGTTGGGGCCGCTCATGTCGGTCAGCACGCCGATGCGGATGGTCGAGGCCTGCTGCGCCCGCGCCCTTCGGCCCGTGAGCGCCAGCGCGACCCCGCCGCCCAGAACTGCCCTGCGTTGCGCGGTCATGACGTTTCCCCTGGTCTGCATTCTTCAGCCCGCCCGTGTCAGCGTGAAGCCCTGGTAGCCCTGCTGCGCGACTTCGGCGCAGCGCTGGCGGTAGGCGGCCACGCCGCCGACATAGGGCATGAACACGCGCGGCTTGCCGGGTATGTTGGCGCCCATGTACCACGACGCGGCGCGCGGATAGAGCGTCCGGCCCGCCACCTCGTTGACATGCTCGACCCAGGCGGTCTCGGCGGCCTCGCTCGCCTCGATGTCGGTGTCGTCGAGAGAGCCTATGCACGCGGCGATCCATTCGACGTGCTGCTCGATCGAGACGATCACGTTGCTCAGCACCGAAGGGCTGCCCGGGCCGGTAATCATGAACAGGTTGGGGAACCCGGCGGTCATCAGGCCCAGGTATGTCCGCGGCCCCGCCGCCCACTTCGCCGCCAGCTCCATCCCGTTCCGCCCGGTGATCGCGATGCGGGTCAGCGCGCCGGTCATGGCGTCGAACCCGGTTGCGAACACCAGGGCGTCCAGTGCGACCTCGCGGGCGCTCGTGCGGATGCCGCCGGCGGTCACGGCCTCGATCGGTTCGTCGCGCAGGTCGATCAACGTGACGGTCGGCCGGTTGAACGTCTCGAAATAGTGGCTGTCCACGCAGATCCGCTTCGTGCCGATCGGATAGCCGCTGGGCATGAGCTTGGCGGCCACGGCGTCGTCGTCGACCAGCTCGCCGATGCGGGCGCGCACGAAGTCGGCGGCGGTATCGTTGGCCTGCAGGTCGGTCCCGAGATCGTTGAAGCTGCGCAGGAAGTTGGGCCCGCCGACCTCCCACCGGGCGCGGTACTCGCGCTCGCGCTCCTCCGCCGTGACGGCGAGTGCGGAGTGCGGGCCGTAATCGTAGAGCGTGCCGGAATGGGTGTGCCGCGCTTCTTCCCGCAGCGCTGGATATCGGGTCTTCCAGCTGTCCGCATATTCGGGCGTGAGCGGCCCGTTGCGCGCGGGCACGCTGTAGTTCGGGGTGCGCTGGAAGACGAACAGCCGCCCGGCCTGCCGCGCAAGTTCCGGGATGGCCTGGATGCCCGACGAGCCGGTGCCGACGATGCCGACCCGCTTGCCAGCGAGTTCCACCCCCTCATGCGGCCAGTCCGCGGTGTGATACGTGGCTCCCTGGAAATCGGCCAGGCCCGGCAGTTCCGGCGTGCGCGCGGCCGAGAGGCACCCCGTCGCCATGATGCAGAACCGGGCGTCGATCAGGTCGCCGCGCTCCGTCTCGACCGTCCAGTGCCGCGCAGCGTCGTCGAAGCGCGCCGCGGTGACGCGCGTGTCGAGGCGAATGGCGGAATGCAGGCCGAAGCGGTCGGCGACGTGCTCGGCATAGCGCAGGATCTCGGGCTGGGCCGCGAAACGCTCGCTCCAGCGCCACTCCTGCTGCAGTTCGTCGGAGAACGAGTAGGAATACTGCATGCTCTCGACGTCGCAGCGGCAGCCCGGATAGCGGTTCCAGAACCAGGTGCCGCCCACGCCGGACCCGGCTTCGAGCACGACCGCCGTGCGGCCCGCCTGGCGGAGCTTGTGGAGCATGTACAAACCGGCAAACCCGGCCCCTACGATGACGGCGTCGAATCGCTCGTTGGCTGCCATTGCTTGCGTTCCCCCTTCTGTCGCCGCCGTCCTCGGTTACTGGCCGGTAGCATTTTATGTCAGACGGTGTAAATGGGCTAGCCACCATCCTGGCGGCCATGCGCGGAAATCGGAGGCAATCAGATGCCCGGGGAAAGACCATGACCGATCAGTTCGACTACGTGATCGTCGGCTCGGGCCCCGCCGGCTCGCTTCTGGCCGACCGGCTGACCGAGGATGGCCGCACGACCGTCTGCGTGCTCGAAGCCGGCATCCCCGACCGCAGCATGTATATCCGCATCCCGGCCGGCTTCGTGAAGACCCTGTATGACCCCAGGTCGATATGGAGTTTCACATGCGAGCCCGGACCGGGCCTGGCCGGGCGCCAGATGCGGCTGCCGCAGGGGCGGCTCGTCGGCGGATCCAGCTCCCTCAACGGCATGGTGTACAACCGCGGCCACGCGGAAGACTTCGACGATTGGGAGACGATGGGCTGCCCCGGCTGGGGCTATCGCGACGTGCTGCCCTACTTCCGCCGGTCCGAGCGCAGGATCGGGGCTGGCGACGACCAGTACCGGGGCCGGTTCGGCGCCTTTCCCGTCACCGATCATGACTGGCCCAGCCCGCTGTGCGACGCCTTCATCACCGGCGCTGCCGAACTCGGCATCCCGCGCAACGACGACTACAACGGCGCGCTTCAGGAGGGCGCCGGTTATTTCCAGCGCAACATCCACCGTGGTCGCCGGGTCAGCGCCGCCGACGCGTTCCTGCATCCGGCCGTCCGGCGCGGCAAGGTGGCGCTGCGGCCGAACTGCCTGGCGACCGGGATCATCCTGGACGGCAAGCGCGCGATGGGGGTGCGCTACCGGCAGGACGGCGTCGAGAAGTCGGTGCTGGCCGGGCGCGAGGTCATCGTTTCGGCGGGTGCGGCGAACTCGCCGAAGCTGCTGCAACTATCCGGCATCGGGCCCGCCCAGGTGCTGCATGACGCCGGCGTGGAGATGGTGCACCACCTGCCGGGGGTGGGCGAGAACCTGCGCGACCACCTGACCACGCGCATCGTGGCCCGCGCAAAGAACGCACGCACGATCAACGAGGCGTCGCACGGCTGGCGGCTGGGCGCCGAGGTGCTGAAATGGCTCGCGGGGCGGCCCAGCATCCTCGCCATGAGCCCGTCGCTGGTGCACGTGTTCTGCAAGTCCCGCCCGGAGCTTGCCCGCACCGACACGCAGGTGCTGTTCACGCCCGGCAGCTACCAGGAGGGCAAGATCTACGTGCTGGACGACCATCCGGGCATGAGCGCGGGCGCGCGGTCGCAGCGGCCCTACAGCGCCGGGTGGGTGCGGATCCGCTCCGCCGACCCGATGGAGAACCCGATGGTCCAGCCGAACTACCTGGTGGACGAGCGCGACCAGTCCGGCATGGTCGTGGCGCTGAAGCTGGCGCGCCGGCTGCTGCAGACCGACGCCATGCGCCCCTTCGTCGAGCAGGAAACGCTGCCCGGTCCGGACGTATCGACCGACGACGAGTGGCTCGACTATGCGCGGCAGCGGACCGGCACCGCCTACCACCTCGGCGGCAGTTGCCGGATGGGACCGGCCTCCGCGGCGGACGCCGTGGTCGGCCTCGACCTGCGGGTGCACGGAATGGAGGCGCTGCGCGTGGTCGATGCGTCGGTGATGCCGATGCTGCCCTCGGCCAACACCCAGGCAGCGACCCTGATGATCGCCGAGAAGGCAGCGGACGCCATTCGCGCCGCTGCCTGACGGCAGAGCGCCGAGACGGACAGGCCGTAATCCCCTCGGTCACCACGACTGCCGACCTCGACCGTCACTGCGAGGAGCGCTTGCGACGAAGCAGTCCAGGGCGGCCAGGCCTGGTCTATCGGTCCTGGATCGCTTCGCAAGGGTTCGCGATGACGAGTCATTACTGAATGTCGTTGGTATGATACCTCCTGAGACCTCCAAAGCCGTAGGGTGGAATACGGCTTCGTATTCCACCACCCCACACCGGGAATATGGACGGAAGACCGTTCCAACTTAACTGCCGGCGCTAACAGTCAATACTTTTGAGGAAGGGCACAAAAGGCTGTTTAGACAAGGCAGTTTCCGGATTGCCATCGAAAATCCTGACCTGTTGCGTTGGTTGGTGGAATGCGAAGGGCATTTATTTCAGATCCAGTCTTGGGCCAGGACCGTCGCATGCTGGACAAGGCGCGTGCAGAGGATTACCAACTGGAACTATAATATCCCGGTCAGATAGGCCGGATTGCTGCCGGTATGTCTTTGCCGGCATCACGGAGGAACGATGGCTGCGGGCCACGCCGAACGGCTCCCAAGGACGGACGGGATGAGTGGTGCGCTGACCGCATCCTGGCTATCCACACCCTGTGCCCGCCTGCCGGCGCGCCGATCTGCGAGGGCGCGATCTGCGGCGCCGTCGTGTCCGACGCGCCCCACGAGCGTCACCTGGTGCATGAGGGGCTGATAGCTGGGTCCCCGCCGAGCAGCGGCGCTGCGCGAGACAGGCGAAGCGGGCGCCTGCGCCTTCGAGACGCACCGCACCAAGACGGACGAACGGTCGCAAGAATGAGGAAACTCCCCGATGAAATACCATGCATTGCTGCTCGCCTCGTGCCTCGCGCTGCTGCTGCCTGACGGCCGGGCGGCGGCGCAGACGCCGGCACGGCACGTCAAGGTCGGCGTGCTCACGGACATGAGCGGACCCATTTCAGACGTCAGCGGGCCCGGCTCGGTGCTGGCCGCGCAGATGGCGGTCGAGGATTACGCCCGCACCCTGCTGGGCGATGCCACGGTCGAGGTCGTTCAGGCGGATCATCAGCTCAAGGCGGACGTCGCCGCCGGGCTGGCCCGGCGCTGGCTCGACACCGAAGGCGTCAATGCCATCCTGGACGTGCCGTTTTCCGCGGCCGCCCTGGCCGTGAACGAGGTGGTGCGCCAGAACGGGCACGCCGCGTATCTCGTCTCGGGCGGCGGCACGGCGGACCTCACGGGGGCGAAATGCTCGCCCAACACGGTGCACTGGACCTATGACACCTGGTCCGTGGCCAACTCCACCGCGCGCGCCGTGGTGGGCCAGGGCGGCAAGTCGTGGTTCTTCCTGACGAGCGACTATGCCTTCGGCCACGCGCTGGAGGCGGACGGCGCGCGCGCCATCAAGGCTGCCGGCGGCCAGGTGTTGGGGGGAGTGCGCCATCCCTTCAACTCGCCCGACATGTCGGCCTACGTGCTGCAGGCGATGGCGAGCAAGGCGCAGGTGATCGGCCTTGCAAACTCCTCGATCGACGCGATCAACTCGATCAAGCAGGCGCGCGACCTGGGCGCGACCGCGCAGGGACTGCGTATCGCCGCCCTGATCATGCTGATCAACGACGTCCATGGGCTCGGCCTGGAGGCCGGTCAGGGCCTTTATCTCACCGAGCCCTTCTACTGGAACATGAACGAGCGGACGCGCGCCTTCTCGGACCGCTTCGCCGCACGGCTCGGCGGGCGGCGGCCGAGCATGATCCAGGCGGGCGTCTACGCGTCGTTGATCCATTACATGAAGGCCGTCCGCGCCGCAGGAACCACGGAGGGGCTCGCGGTCGTGGCCAAGATGAAGGAGCTGCCCACCGAAGACCCGCTGTTCGGCCAGGGCAGCATCCGCGCGGACGGGCGCACGCTGCACGACATGCATCTGTTCCAGGTCAAGACGCCTGCCGAGTCGAAGGAACCGTGGGACTACTACAAGCTGATCGCGACAACCCCCGCCGCCGAAGCGTTCCGGCCGCTGCCTGAAGGCGGCTGCCCCTTGGTCAAGCAGTGACCCGGACGGCAATCTGATGCCGGCGCGGAAGACGAGGCAGCCCGGCCGGATGCGGGTCGGCGGCGGGGCCGCGTTCTTCAACGACCGCCTGGATGCAGCACTGGCCCTGGTCGAGCGCGGCGAGATCGATGCGGTGATCCTGGACGCGCTCGCCGAGCGGACGCTGGCCATGCTGCACGTCGCCCACCGCGCCGGCGGGCCGGGCTACAATCTCGGCCTGCCTGAGCGCATGGCGCGGATGCTGCCGGTGTGTCGCCGGCACGGCACGGTCGTCGTCTCCAACTGCGGCGGCGTCGATCCGGACGCGACGGCGGACATGATCCGGTCCGTCGCGCGCCGGGCCGGCCTGGGCGGTCTGCGGATCGCCGCCGTATCCGGGGACGACGTGACCGAGACGGTCCGGGCGATCGATCCCGTCCTGAGCGAGACCGGGCAGCCGCTCTCCCGCCTGGCAGGCCCGGTGGGCGTCGCCAATGCCTACCTCGGCGCGGACGCCATCGCCCAGGCGTATGCGGACGGGGCGGACGTCATCGTCACCGGCCGGGTCACGGATTCGGCGCTCGCGGCCGGGCCGCTGCGCGCGGCGCTGGGCTGGGCGGCGGATGAGTGGGACGCGATCGCATCCGGCGTGCTCGTGGGCCACCTGCTCGAATGCGGCGGCCAGGCGACCGGCGGCTATTTCGCCGAGCCTGGCTGGAAAGAGGTGCCGGGCCTGGACGATATCGGCTTCCCGATCGCCGAGGTCGGACCTGATCTGAGCGTGACCCTCGGCAAGACGCCGGGCACGGGCGGGCGCGTCGATCGCCATACCGTCACCGAACAGCTTTTGTACGAGATGCATGACCCGGCCGCCTACGTCACGCCGGATGTGGTGCTGGATGTCACCGGGCTGACCATCGACGAGGTCGGGCCCGAGACCGTCCGCCTGCAGGGCGCGCGCGGCCACCCGCCGCCGCAGACCCTGAAGGTGCTGATCGGCGTCGACAGCGGCGTCCTGGTCGAGGCGGAAATCTCCTATGCGGGGTTCAACGCCGAGGCCCGCGCCCGCCTGGCGCGCGACGTGTTGGAACGGCGGTTCGCGCGCAGCCTTCTGGCCCAAATCCCGTTCCGTTACGACATCATCGGCATCGACAGCCTGTGGCCGCAGGAGCATCGCGGGCCGTCGCCGTTCGACCTGCGCCTGCGGGTCGCGGCGCGCGTGCCGGACCGGGCGGCGGCGGAGTTCGTGATCACCGAGGTCGAGGCGCTGTACGTGAACGGTCCGGCCGGCGGCGGCGGCGTGCGGTCTGGCCAGCGGCCGACGATCCGGACCTACACCGCGTTCATCGACCGCGCCCGCGTCGCTGCGCGCTGCACCATGATGGAGGCCTGACCGTGCTCGTGCCGCTGTTCTACCTGGCGCATGGCCGGACCGGCGACAAAGGCGACAGCCAGACCGCGTCGCTGATCCCGTACGACCGGGCGGATTACGCGCTGCTTGCGCAGGCCGTGACGCCGGCGGCGGTGAAGCGGCATTTCGGACCGCTCGTCGAAGGCGAGGTGCACCGGTATGACCTGCCGTTGATCGGCGCCTTCAACTTCGTGCTGGAGGGCGCCTTGCAGGGCGGCGTGAACGACAGCCTGGCGCTCGACACGCATGGCAAGTCGCGCAGCGCCGTATTGCTGGCGTTGCGGATCGATCTGCCCGATGATCACGCCGCGAGCCGCCGCTGCCGTGCGGACCGCCAACAAGACCGGGGGGAATGATGCGTCGATTCTGGATCGTTCTGGTCGCGGCGGCGCTCGCCTCCGGCCTCGGTCACGCAGAGATACCGGGCCGCCGCATCACGATCGGCGTGCTGACCGATCTCAACGCCGGCAACGCCGCCGCCACCGGACAGGGATCCGTCCTGGCGGCCCAGATGGCGGCCGAGGATGCGGCGTCGATCCTGCCGGGCGTGGCCATCGAGGTGATCAGCGCCGACCACCAGAACAAGGCCGACATCGCGTCGACCATCGCCCGCGACTGGATCGGCAAAGGCGTCAACGTCATCGCGGACGTGCCGTTCTCGTCCGCGGGCCTCGCCGTCAGCGAGGCCGCGCGCCATGCGCCGCGGACCATCTTCATCGCGTCCGGCTCCGGCACGAGCGACCTCACGGGCCCCAACTGCTCGCCCAACACGGTGCACTGGACCTATGACACCTATGCGACCAGCAACGTCGTTGCCCGCGCACTGGTCGGCCAGGGCCTGAAATCCTGGTTCTTCGTGACGGCGGACTACGCGTTCGGGGCGGCGTTGGAACGCGACGCGACGCAGGCGATCAAAGGCCTCGGCGGCACGGTTGTCGGCGCGGCGAAGAACCCGGCCTTCGCCTCGGACTTCTCGTCCTACCTGCTCACCGCCCATAACAGCGGCGCGCAGGTCGTCGGTCTGGCAAACGCCTCCATCGACCTGATCAACCTCATCAAGCAGGCGCGCGAATTCGGCATGGGGCGCGGGGCAGAGCATCTTGCCGCGTTCCTGGTGCTGATCACGGACGTGCAGTCGCTCGGGCTGGATGCCGCGCAGGGCCTGTTCCTGGCATCGCCGTTCTATTGGGACCTGAACGACCGCTCGCGCGCCTTCTCCGCGCGGTTCGCCGCCCGCCTGCGCGGGGCCAAGCCGACCATGCTGCAGGCCGGCGTCTATTCCGGCGTCCTGCACTATCTGAAGGCGGTCCACCAGGCCGACACGCTGGAAGCCCCGGCCGTGATGGCCGCGATGCAGGCCATGCCAGCCGAAGACGACGCCATGGGCAAGGGTTCCGTCCGCAAGGACGGGCGCGCGCTCCATGACTTCCACCTGTTCCAGGTGAAGTCGCCGGCCGAGTCGAAGGGGCCGTGGGACAACTACACCCTGATCTCGACCGTCCCTGCCGAGCAGGCCTTCCGGCCGCTGGCCGAGGGCGGCTGCAAGCTGGCGCGCTGAGCCTGTATTACCAGGGATATCAAGCATTGACCGATCCGCATCGTCACTGCGGGCTCTTGCGAGGCAGTCCAGGGCGGCCAGACCTGACCTACCGGTCCTGGATCGCTTCGCAAGGGCTCGCGATGCCGGGTAGGTATCTGATGCCGTTGGGATAATAAGGGAGAACCGCAGATGCACGCATGGGCCGTGGTCGAGAACGGGGCGCCGCTCGTCCTGATCGAAAAACCGACGCCGGAGCCGACCGGCGCCGAGGTCCTCATCGAGGTCACGCATTGCGGCGTCTGTCATTCCGATCTGCACTTCTGCGACGGGTATTACGAGCTTGGCGGCGGCAAGCGCTTCATGCTGGCCGAGCGCGGCGTCACCCTGCCGCGGGCGATCGGGCACGAGATTTTGGGCCGGGTCGCCAAACTGGGATCGGAGGCGGAGGGCCTGCAGGTCGGCGACCGCCGGATCGTGTATCCCTGGATCGGCTGCGGCCAGTGCCGGCGCTGCAAGGCCGGTGACGACAACCTCTGCGCCAGCCAGCGCAGCCTGGGGGTGATGCAGGACGGGGGGTTCGGATCGCACGTGCTGGTGCCGCATCCGCGCTATCTGGTCGACCCGGGCGACGTCGATCCGGCCGTGGCCGCGACGTTCGGCTGTTCCGGCATCACCGTGCTCGCCGCCATCCGCAAGGCCATGCCGCTGGAACCGGACGACCCGATCGTCCTGGTCGGCGCGGGCGGGCTTGGCCTGGCGGCGATCGGCATGCTGAAGGCGCTCGGCCATCGGGCGATCATCAGCGTCGACATCAGCCCGGAGAAGCGCCAGGCGGCGCTCGACGCTGGGGCGACCGCTGCGGTGGACGGCAACGGCCCGGGCGTGGCTGCGGCGATCATCGCGCAGGCGGGCGGGCCGGTGCTGGCCGCGATCGACTTCGTCAATGGCAGCCGAACGGCGGGCTTCGTGCTCGAGGCGCTCGCCAAGGGCGGCAAGATGATCCAGGTCGGCGTGTTCGGGGGGGAGATCACGCTCCCGCTGATCGGGCTGGTGTTCCGCGCCTACTCGATCATGGGCAGCGTGACCGGCAACCCGGCCGACCTGCATGAGGTGGCCCGCCTGGCCCGGGAAGGCAGGCTGGCGCCGCTGCCCGTCACCCGCATGCCGAAAGATGAAGCCAATGCCGCCCTGCTCCGCCTGCGCGACGGCAAGGTGACAGGCCGGATCGTGCTGACGGCGGAGGCGGTGAATTGAACTGTGCGAACAAAGGAGAAGACAACATGACGACCGTCACACGGCGTGGCTTGATGGGTGGAACCGGTGCAGCCCTGCTGGGCACGGCGGCGCGGGCGCAGACCCCTCCCCCGCTCAAGCTCGGGTGGCTCACCGATCTGTCGGGCATGATGATCGACTACTCCGGGATGGGGTCGATCACCGCGGCCACCATGGCGATCGAGGATTTCGGCGGCTCGGTGCTCGGCCGGCCGATCGTGCTGCTGCGCGGCGACCACACCAACAAGGCCGATGTCGGGCTCTCGATCGCGCGGGCCTGGTACGATGATGGGGTGCGGGCCATATTCGACATCGGCCTGACCTCGGTGGCTTTGGGCGTCCAGAACCTCACGCGGGAGAAGGACCGGATCCTGGTGCTCACCAGCACGGCCAGTGCGGACTTCACCGGCGCCAACTGCTCGCCGAACGGCATCCATTGGACGTTCAACAACATCTCCCAGGCGCTTGGCCCGGTGAAATACTTCTCCGACAGCGGCGTAAAGAGCTGGTACTTCCTGACCGTCGACTACGCGTACGGCCGCAACGTCCAGCGCGACACGACGGCGATGATCGAGGCGCGCGGCGGCCGGGTCCTGGGCACCAGCCTGCATCCGTTCGAGACGACCGAGTTCTCGTCGTCGCTGATCCAGGCCAGGGCGTCGAAAGCCGACGCGATCGCGCTGGCGACCACCACCGCCCACGCCTCGGCGATCGTGAAGCAGGCGGACGAGTTCGGGCTCCGCCAGTCCGGCCAGGCCGTCGTTCCGCTGAGCCTCACGCTGCACGACGTCAAGGCCATCGGTCTGCTGGCCGGTCAGGGGCTGATCGAGACGGCGCCGTACTACTGGGACCAGAACGACGAGACGCGCGCCTTCGGGCTGCGCTACCTCAAGCGCTTCGGCCGCATGCCGAACATGACGCAGGCGAGCGCGTGGGGTGCGGTGACGCATTATCTCAAATCCGTGCAGGCCGCCGGCACCGACGAGACCGGCCCGGTCCTGGCCAAGATGCGGTCGATCCCGATCAATGACTTCATGACCCATGACGGGCGTATCCGGCCGGACGGGCGGGTCATGCGCGACATGTACATCCTGAAGGTGAAGTCGCCCGCGCAGTCGAAATCGGACTGGGACGTGGAAGAGGTCGTGGGGACCATCCCGGCCGAGGAGGCGTTCGGCCCGCCGAGCCCGGCTTGCACGCTGGGCCGGGCATGAGAACGGCGGCGATGCAGCGCTGACAACCGCCATGCCCGACATCATACTCCACCACTATCCCCGATCTCCGTATGCGGAGAAGATCCGGTTGGCGCTCGGGCTCAAGCGCGTGGCGTATCGCTCGGTGATCATCCCGGCCTGGATGCCGAAACCCGGCCTCATGCCCCTGACCGGCGGCTATCGCCGCACCCCGGTCATGCAGGTGGGCGCGGACGTGTTCTGCGATACCCTGGTGATCCTGCAACAGATCGAGCGGATGCATCCCACCCCCCCGCTGTTTCCCGCCGGCGGGGGGGCGACCGCCACGATACTGGGCTGGAATCTCGAACGGTCGTTGTTCCCGCCTGCGGTCGGCGTGACCATCGGCCTGCACGGCAACACCTACCCGCGCGACCTGATCGAGGACCGGCTGCAGTTCTTCGGCTTCAGCATCGAGCCGGCCGCGATGCTCGCGCAGCAGGCCCGGTTCGTGAACCAGGTGAACGCGCAGATAGCGTGGCTCGGCGCGCTGCTGGGAGACGGGCGCCCCTTCCTGCTCGGGGCTGAGCCAAACGCGGCGGATCTGGGCGCCTACCACCCGCTGTGGCATCTGCGCCGGAATGGCGGGGAGAGGGCGATGGCACTGTTGCCGGCCCTGGCGACGCTGATCCCATGGATGGACCGCATCGCGGCGATCGGTCATGGCGCCCCGGAGGACTTTCCCGCGTCAGAGGCGTTGGCCATCGCGGCGAAGGCGGAGCCGATGCAGCCGGACGCCCCCGACGGGGCGCCGCGCCTGATGGGCCTGGAACCGGGGGACCAGGTAAGCCTGACGCCCGACGATTGCGGCCGCGACCCGGTCGTGGGCACGCTTGTGTCCGTCTCGGCCGACGCTGTCGTTTTGCGCCGAACCGTTGCGGCGCTGGGCGAGATCAACGTGCATTTTCCCCGCGCAGGCTTCGACGCCGCGGCCGCTTGATATCAAGCTCAGGGATCATGACCCGTCATCGCGAGCCGCCCTTTGCGGCGTGGCGATCCAGGGGCCGGGAGCGGTGCATGCGGCCCCTGGGTCGCTTCGCCAGGTGGCTCGCGATGACGGTGGGGGGGCGGCTCGTGATAATGATGGGGCGGCAAAGAAGGAAATGTTATCCAAATAGTTGATATTGCTCGCTGACAACTTTCATACCCAGCGCCCGCCGAAGGCCGGTGCCGAACACGCGATGACGGCGATGTGACTTGGCGGCCATTTCGGATAGGCTCGGATCGATGGCAGGCCCGGCACAGGGCCCAACGAAAATAACGGGAGGACACACCTTGGCAACGCAGATCGGCTTTACCAGGCGCACCATGACCGCAGGCGTGGGCGCAGCCATGCTCACCGGGCTCGGCGCGAACCGCGCGCGCGGCCAACGCGCGCCGATCCGCATCGGCGTGATCAGCGACCAGGCCGGCCCCTATCGCGGCACCGGCGGCCCGGGTTCGGTTGCCGGGGCACGCCTGGCGGTCAGCGAATTCGGCGGCGCCGTCCTGGGGCGCCCGATCGAGATCCTGGTCGGCGATCACCAGAACAAGCCCGATATCGGGGTCGGCATCGTCCGGCAGTGGCTCGATGCGGACGGCGTGCATGCCGTCACCGACGGCGGCTCCTCGGCGGTCGCCATTGCGATCCAGGACCTGACGCGGGAGAGGAACCGGCTGTTCATGATCTCCGGATCGACCTCGACCGTCTTCACCGGGGCGAAATGCTCGCCGACCGGGTTCCAGTGGATGACGGACACGTACTCGTCGGCCTCGGCTGCCGTTCGGGCCGAGCTGGACCGGGGCCGCAAGACGTTCTTCCAGATGACGGTCGACTACGCCTATGGCCACGATCTGGACAAGTATTCGAGCGCCACCATCGAAGCCGGGGGCGGGAAGGTGCTCGGCAGGACGACGTTCCCGCTGGGCACTGCCGACTTCTCCTCGGCGCTGCTGCTCGCACGCAGCTCCCAGGCCGAGGTGGTCATCTTCAACGGCTCCGGCACCGACGTCACGAACGCGATGAAGCAGGCGCAGGAGTTCGGCATGACGAAGACGCAGACGTTCACTCTGACAAGCCTGATCATCAGCGATCTCGAAGGGATGGGGCTGGAGACCGCCCAGGGCATCACCTGGACGACGTCGTTCTATTGGGATCGCAACGAGGCCTGCCGCCAGTGGACGGCGCGGTTTCTCAAGCTGCACAACCAGACGCCGACCCGGCTGCACGCCGGCACCTATAGCGCTGTTCTGCACTACTTGAAGGCAGTGAAGGAAACCGGTTCGGACGACGGACCGACCGTCGGCGCCGCAATGCGCGCCGCGACGATATCAGATGTGCTGTTCGATGGAGCGACCATCCGGGAAGACGGTCGCGTGATGCTCGATCAATACCTGATGCGCGTGAAGTCGCCGAAGGAATCGCAGGGGCCGAGGGACCTTGCCACCATCCTCACGACGATCCCGGCGGCGCAGGCCTACCGGCCCTTGAGCGCGGGCGGCTGCCCATACGTATCAGCCCGGAAAGCGTGATCGGGCGGCGCGACAGCGGCTACGCACCTTTCCGAAAGACGCCGAGACTGCCGGACAGCTGCACCAGCGCGCGCATGGCCGCTGGCACAGGTTCGACGATCATGTCCCCGAATTCGCTCCGGAGCTGCACAGCCGAACCGGTCAGCGGTCCGCCGCCGATAATGACCGTCTCGGCGCCGTCCTGGGCGATGCACTCGGACACGGCCCTGTGCAGCTCGGCTGTCTGCCGCGCGGGATCGGCCGCCAGGACGAGGGGGTCGGCGGCCGGGATGCGCATGCCGGTGAAGGCCGCCTCGGGCAGGATGCGCCAGACCTTCGCAATGATCGCGTCGCGCAGTCCTGGCGTGGTCGTGGCGATCCCGAAGCGTCGGCCTCGGCCCGCTGCCTCGCGGATCGCCGCTTCGCCGATGCCGATGACGGGGATGTGCATCGATGCGCGCAGCGATGCCACGCCCGGGTCGCCGAAGGCCGCCACGATGATGGCCTGGACGCTGGCGGCCTCGGTCAGGCCGATGCGGACCACCTCCGGCTCGCTGAGCGCAAGCGCTGCCTCGTCCACGATCATCGCAGCGCCCTGGCGTGCTTCGATCCCGCGGATCGTGAAGCCCGGCGGCAACAGCGACCGGGATGCAGCGACCATCATTGCCGTGGTTGCTGCGGAGGTGTTGGGGTTGATGAGCAGAACGGCGCTCATGCCACCGTCTCCGCCAGCCCGGTCCGACCCGCGCCCGGCTCGCGCACGCGTTGCCGGACGCAAGCCGTGACCCAGGCGATCCGATCCGCCACCACCATCCCCACCTCGTGCGCTGCAATTTCCTGAGTGGACGCTGTTGCAGGTTTAACCGGATCTGACGCTGGTTTCCTAGGCAGTGCTGGGTGATAAGCGTTCCGGATTGCGTGCAATTACCCATGGATATGAGCCCTGCAGCGCAAAATCGAGTGGCACGGCGTTTGCGCTGCGTGTCCCGTCCAACTCGCAAAGGAAACATACGATGCCCAGCACGACCACGCGACGCGACCTGCTCGGCGCCGCCGCCGCCGGGGCCGCCCTGCTCGCGATGCCGGCGATCGGCCGCGCGCAACCGCGCGACCTCGTCGTCGGCGGCGCCGCCGGCATGGCTGGATACATGAAGGAATTCGTCTTCCCGGTGATCGAGAGGCAGCAGGGCATCCGCGTCGTGTTCGACGGCACCCGGTCGCTGGTGAACCTCGAGAAGATGCGGGCCGACCGTGCAGCCCCGCGCATGTCCGTGGTGCTGATGGACGACCCGGTCATGCAGCTCGCCTGGGACGATGGGCTGCTCGCGCAGCTGAGCCTGGCGGGCGTGCCCAATCTCGGCCGCATCAAGCCGGGCGCCGTGCATCTCGACGGCGCCTGGGCCAACTACCAGCAGCCCTGGGCGGGCATCGCCCACAACGCGAAGGCGATGCCGGGCGGCGTGCCGAGCTATGCCAGCCTGTGGGACCCCGCGAACAAGGGGCGCGTCATCGTGCCCTCGCTGCAGAACACCGAGGGCCTGTGGACGCTGCTGGCCGCGGCGCACATCGAGACCGGCAAGCCGTTCGCCCAGGCGCAGTACGACATGGACGCCGGCTTCAAGAAACTCGCCAGCCTGAAGCCCAACATCCTGACGATCTACACCAACCAGCCGCAGGCGGAGAACCTGCTGGAATCGGGCGAAGCCGCCATGATGTCCGGCCAGTTCTCCTCCTACACGCTGATCCGGGCTGCTGCCGGCGCCCCCGTCGGGCTGTCGGCGCCGAAGGAAGGCGTGTTCGCCATGCCGTCCGGCATCTGCAAGGTCAAGGGCGGCCCGAACGAGGCGGCGGCCGACGCCTTCATCGACGCGTTCCTCGGCGCCGAGATCCAGGCGATCCTGGTCGAGAAGTCGTTCGTGCTGCCGACGAACCCGGCAACCGCGATCCCGGCCGGCTTCGTCGTGCCCGCCGACCCGTTCGTGCCGGACTGGGCGAACGTGAACAAGAACCGCGAGGCGTGGATGCAGAAGTGGAACCAGGTCCTGGCGTAACGCGGCGGGATGACGCGGTAAGACCGATGCCCGGCACGGTTCCCGCGCATCTCGATATCGAGGGCGTGGGCAAGCGGTTCCGGCAGACGACGGTCCTGGATGGCATCACGCTCGGTGTCGCCCGGGGCGAGTTCGTCTCGCTGCTGGGCCCGTCGGGCTGCGGCAAGACGACGCTGCTGCGCATCCTGGCCGGGTTGCTGGCCGCAGACGAGGGCCGGGTCATGCTGGGCGGGCAGGACCTCCGTCGGCTGCCGCCGCACCGGCGCAACGTGGGCGTGGTGTTCCAGAACTACGCGCTGTTCCCGCACTTGACGGTGGCGGAAAACGTCGCGTTCGGGCTGCGCGCCCGCCGCCGTCCGCGCGACGGCATCGCGCCGCGCGTGGCGGAGCTGCTGGCGCTCGTGCAGCTCGGCCACCTGTCGGGCCGGTCGGTGGCACAGCTCTCGGGCGGGCAGCAGCAGCGGGTCGCGATCGCCCGTGCGCTGGCGACCGGTCCCGACCTGCTGCTGCTGGACGAGCCGCTGTCGGCGCTGGACCGCAAGTTGCGCGAGACGATGCAGGTGGAATTGCGCGGGCTGCTGCGCCAGCTCGGCATGACCGCGGTGTTCGTCACGCACGACCAGGAGGAGGCGCTGGCCCTGTCCGACCGGGTCGCGGTGATGAATGACGGGCGCATCGAGCAGCTGGCCCCGCCGGAGGTCATCTACGCCCGCCCGGCAACCCCCTTCGTACGCGACTTCGTCGGCCAGGCCACGCTCCTGCATGGCATTGTGCTCGGCCGCAACGGCGCGAGCGTGCTGGTCGGCACCCGCTACGGGGACGTCGAGGCGCCAGGCTCGATGGCCGAGGGCGCGTCCGTCGCGGTGGCGGTGCGGCCGGAGCGCATCGTCCTGGGGGACGGGGCGGGCCCGGGCTGGACCGGGGTCGCGCTGCCGCTCGCCGCCCGCACCTTCCTGGGCAGCCGCTGCCTGCTGCATGGGGCGGTGGCCGGGCTGGATCGCGCGACCGTGGAGCTGTCGGCCGACGCCGCCGCCGGCCTCGAGCCCGGCGCCGCCATCGGCATTGCCTGGCGCGTCGCCGATGGCATGCTGTTCCCTTCGGAGCAGCCGTCGTGAGGAACATCGCCTGGCTGGCCGCGCCGGCCACTGCAACCGTCGTGGCGCTGTTCGCCGTGCCGCTCGCGCTGCTGCTGCTGGACAGCGTGCGGGCGCCCGGCGGCGCGGCGGGGGGTGGCTGGACAGGCGCCAACTATCTCGCGTTCTTCGGCAGTTCCTATGCATGGGCGGTCGTGTTGCGCACCCTGCGACTGGCCACGCTGACGACCTGTTGCTGTCTGGCGCTCGCCTATCCCGCCGCCTTCGCGCTCGCTGCAACCCGGGGATGGCTGCAATCGATGCTGCTGGCCGCCCTGCTGCTGCCGCTCTCGCTCAGCGTGATCGTCAAGGCGTTCGGCTGGACCGTGCTGCTGCGCGGCGACGGCGCGGTGAACATGCTTCTGCAAGGCCTGGGCCTGACGAGCGCCCCGGTGCGGCTGCTGTTCACCGAGACGGGCCTGCTGATCGGCATCGTCAACATCTTCCTTCCGTTCATGGTGCTGCCGATCTTTGCCAGCGTGCGCCAGCTCGACCCACGCCTGCCGGACGCGGCGGCAACCTTGGGCGGGGGCCCGGTCTACCGGTTCTGGCGCATCATCCTGCCGTTGACGATGCCAGGGGTCGTCGCCGGGGTCACGCTGGTGTTCTCGCTGTCGATCGCCGCGTACGTCATCCCGACGCTGCTGATGGGCGACGCCTATCAGACGCTGCCGACCACGATCGCCACCGCGTTCCTCTATCTCCAGGATCCCGGCCGCGGCTCGGTCGCGGGCGTCGTGCTGCTGGCGCTGTCGCTGGCCGTCGTGGCAGCGAGCGTCGTGCTCGGGCGGCGTGCGGACGGCGCCATCGGCGGCAGGGCGGGCGCCCGATGACCCTGGTGGTACGGGGCTTCGCTGCGGTCGTGCTCGCCGCGTGCGTGGTGTTCCTGCTGGCGCCGCTGGTGGTCACGGTGCTGGTGTCGTTCGCGCCCTCGCCGGTGTTCGCGCTGCCCAGCGGCCAGTGGGTGCTGACCTGGTATCGCCGCATCGGCCAGCTCGACGGCCTCGTCGATGCCGTGCTTCTGACGGGCGAGGTGGCGATCATTGCCACGGCCGCCTCGCTGTTGCTCGGCACCGCGGCGGCGATCGCCGTGGTCCGCGGGCAGTTCCCCGGGCGCGAGGTGATCGCGACCTTCCTGATCTCGCCGCTGATGCTGCCCGGGCTCGTCGTGGGGATCGCGACGTTGCAATACTTCCGGATGCTCGGCCTGCGCGAGGCGGTGCCCAGCCTGCTGCTCGCCCATGTGGTGATCGTGCTGCCCTTCATCGTCCGCACGCTGACGGCGGGGCTCGCGCGGTTCGACTTCGCGCTGATCGACGCGGCGCGGACGCTGGGGCTGTCCTACCCCCGCGCCGTGCTGCGCGTCATGGCGCCGGTGCTGGCGCCGTCCTTCGTCACCGGCGGCTTGTTCGGGTTCCTCGCGTCGGTGGACAACTACCCGGTCTCGATCTTCCTGACCGACGTGTATCATCGCACGCTGCCGATCCAGCTCCTGCAATACCTGGGCGAGTCGCCCGACCCGACGGTCGCTGCGATCTCCTCGCTGATCATAGCGCTCACGGTCGTGGTCCTGGTCGTCGGCGACAGGCTGGTCGGGCTCGGGCGGATGGCGGGGGTGTGATGGAGCAGGAACGCGACTTCCAAGGCTATGGCGCAAAGCCGCCGGACCCGCGCTGGCCCGGCGGCGCGCGCGTCGCCGTGTCGTTCGTCGTCAACGTCGAGGAGGGCGCCGAGCTGTCCATCATCGACGGGGACGAGCGCAACGAGGCGGTCTACGAGGTCACCGACGAGGTGCGCGACGCCCCGGACCCCTGCCGGGACAGTCACTTCGAGTACGGCACCAGGGTCGGCTACTGGCGCATCATGCGCCTGCTGGATGAACATGGCGCGCGTTCGACGCTGAATGCCTGCGGCCGGGCCGTCGAACGATCCCCGTGGCTGGCCCAAGACGCGGTCCGGCGCGGCCACGAGGTCGCCTGCCATGGCTGGCGGTGGGAGCGTCATGCCGGCATGACGGAAGTGGACGAGCGCGCGACGATCGCCCGGGCAGCCGCGGCGATCCGTGCCGCGACCGGCGTCGCCCCGCTGGGCTGGCACACCCGATCCGCCCCGTCATCACGCACCCGGCCGCTGCTGCTGGAGCATGGCGGGTTCCTGTACGACAGCGACGCCTACAGCGACGACCTGCCGTTCTTCGTGACCGTGGGCGGCCGGCGGCACCTGGTGCTGCCTTACAGCTTCGACACCAACGACATGCATTTCCACCAGGGCATGCAGCGCTTCACCACGGCGGCCCATTTCGCGGAGTACATGATCGACGCCTTCGACCAGCTTTGGCGTGAGGGGGCGGAGGGCGGCCGCATGCTGTCCGTGGGGCTGCACCTGCGGATGATCGGGCGCGCGGGGCGGATCGCCGGGCTGGAACGCGTGCTGCGTCACATGCACGACCGCGGCGGCGCCTGGTTCGCCCGCCGTGACGAGATTGCCCGGCATTGGCTGCAGAGGTTTCCTGAGCCTCGTCCGGATCACGGCACAGCCTAGATAAGCCGTTCCTTGCGGCGTGGCGATCCAGGGGCCGGGAGCAGTGGATGGGGCCCCTGGATCGCTTCGCCAAGCGGCTCGCGATGACGGCGATGGGCGGCTCGCGATGACGGCGATCGGAGACAGTCACGGCCCCACGTCCATTGAGGCGCATGGTATCAAATCACCTCGGCGCTTCGGCCGTCAGCGTGCGCACAAGCTTTTTATTGACGAAGGCCTGGATCCCCATGTCGCCCAGCTCGCGGCCATAGCCGGAGTCCTTGATGCCGCCGAACGGCAACTCGGCATCGGACCAGCTGATATTGTTGACGAACATCATGCCGGTATCGATGCGGCTGGCCACGCGCTTGCCTCGCTCGATGTCCCTGGTGAAGACCGAGCCGCCCAGGCCGAAGTCGGAATCGTTCGCAAGCGCCACGGCGGCATCCTCGTCTTTCACCCGGAAGAACATGGCAACGGGCCCGAAGAACTCGTCGCGGAATGCCGGGTTTTCCGGCGCCACGCCGGTCAGGATGGTGGGCTGCATGAAGGCGCCGGGCCGGTCGATGCGCTTGCCGCCCATCGCGACCGTGGCGCCATGGGATACGGCGGCATCGACCTGCTTCAGCAGATCGATCAGCGCTCCTTCGGTCGACAGCGGGCCGAGAGTGGTTGCGGCATCCATGGGGTCGCCAGCCTTCAGCGCCGCAAGGGCCGCCTGGAATTTCCCGAGGAACGCGTCGGCCACCGCATCCACGACGATGAAGCGTTTGGCAGCGCAGCAGGTCTGACCGTCATTGTACATCCGCCCCCAAACCGCCCATTTCACGGTGTGGTCGAGGTCCGCATCTTCCAGCACGATGAATGCATCGCTGCCGCCAAGCTCCATCGAGGACGGCTTGAGGTTCTTGCCCGCGCGCGCCGCGAGGCTCCGCCCGGCGGCGACGCTGCCCGTGAGTGCGACGCCCTTGATGCGCGGATCGTCGACGACGCGGTCCGACTGCGCATGCGAGATCAGCAGGTTCGTATAGAGCCCGGCCGGCGCACCGGCGTCGGCGAACAGCGTCTCGAACGCGATCGCGCACTGCGGCACACAGCCGGCGTGCTTGATGACCAGCGTGTTGCCCGCCATCAGATGCGGCCCGGCCACGCGCGCCAACTGGTAGTACGGGAAGTTCCAGGGCTCGACGCCGAAGATCACCCCGATCGGGCTGCTCTCCATGTGCGCTTCGCCCGCCGTCGGATGCAACGTGACAGGGGCCAGGAAGCGCTCGGCATTCTCGGCATAGTAGGCGAGGATCTGTGCGCTGAACTCCACCTCGCCGCGGGCCTCGGCAATGCGCTTGCCCATCTCCCGGGTCATGATCATGGCGAACCTGTCGGCCTGGTCGTGCAGCAGGACGGCAGCGCGGGCGATGATTGCGGCGCGGTCGGAGTAGCTCGTGCGACGCCACGTGGCGAAGCAGGCGGCAGCGGCAGCCAACCTGGTTTCGAGCTCCTGGTCGCTGATGTCGGCAAACGACCGGGTCAGCGTGTTATCGAAGGGGTTGACGCTCTGGTATGCCATTCGTGTCATCCTCGTGCAGCTTGGCCCGAGGCTACGCCGTCCGCGGCCCGCGGCCAGCGTCGGAAACTACGCATGCCGGGCGTGCGGAGCAGCACGGCGCCGGCGACGTTCGCCGTTATCGCGAGCCGCTTCGGCGAAGCGATCAAGTTCTGGCTTGTCGGTGAAGAACGCGGAATCTGGCTTCATACCAGCGATACTGAGCATTGCCCGGTCCGCATCGTCACTGCGAGCGCGTGCGAAGCAGTCCAGGGCGGCCAGACCTGATCTATCGGTCCTGGATCGCGTCGCAAGGGCTCGCGATGACGGGTCGGTATTGAGCGCCGTTGGTTTCAGGTCCAAGCAACCTGAAACGATACCGCTCCAGAATGGCAGCTCGGCGCTACGGCTCGGTGGGCGGTGTTGCCGGGCCGATCGGGTCCGCCGGCGGCTCAATTGCCTGTGCTTGCCGCCGGGAAATTTCCAGGATGACCTCGCGGGCGAAGGCCTCGCCCAGCCGGAAGCGGTCGGGCGACTTGGGAAAATCGGTGGCCATCCAGCCGATGTGGCCGGAATGGGACGATTGCCCCCCAGTCATGGTCCGGCGCCAGGGGGAGCGCTTTGGGATGCGGCGCTTCGAGACGGTGGTTATGCCCTCGAAGAAGGCGACCCGCTCGACATAGGCTGCGTAGGTGTCGCGCAAGTTCAGGTCCAGCATATCCGGCGCAGCCCGGCGCCAACTGTCGGCATGGATGGCATCGACCAGACGTTTCAGCCATTCCACCGACGCGCCCTGTCGCCGCAGACCGCCGCCATATTCATCCCAGTAGCTGCAGGCGGTGTCTTCGATGACATAAAGGCCGCCGGGATGCAGCCGTGGAAAGATCGCCTCGAACGTCGCGATGACGTCCCGGCTTTGGTGGGAGCCGTCGTCGATGACTACATCGAACTGCCGTTCCCGCAGCATGGCCTGCAGCGCCGACGGATCGGTCCCGTCGCCCACCAGGACCTCGATGCCCGGTGCGTAGCGGAGCGAGGCGACCCTGGGATCGACGTCGATCCCGGTGATGCGCGATCCCGCCGGCATCGCCTTCTGCCAGATTTCGAGCGAGCCGCCGTCCTGCACCCCGATCTCAAGCATCGCGACCGGAGCCGTGCGCTGGCGGAAGCGGGCGAACTCGGCCTCGTAGATATCGAGGTAGTTCTCCCACTTGTCGCTGCACTTGCCCTGGTGGGCGATGAACAGGGAAGCGATCGTCTCCATTGCCCGAATATCGTTCATCCGTACCGCGATGCAATGCAGGACAGCCCGGCTCGCAAGAATCGCATTGGGACGTCCGCCGTTGCAACGCCGTCATGGCCGGGCCCTGACCGACGGCTGTTCGGATTATTTCTTTATGCAATAACAATGCATTATGTCATTCCCGGGCTTGACCCGGCCATCTACGCGGCCCCGCCAGCACCGCCAGCCGAAGCTGTCATCGTGAGCCGCCCCGCCGCTGTCATCGCGAGCAGCTTGGCGAAGCGATCCAGAGGCCACATGCACCGCCCTCGGCCCCCGGATCGCCACGCCGCAAGGGCGGCTCGCGATGACGGGTCATGGCCCGAGTGAATTGGTATAATACCAACGATATTAAGTCATGACTCGTCATCGCGAGCCCTTGCGAAGCGATCCAGGACCGATAGATCAGGTCTGGCCGCCCTGGACTGCTTCGCAAGAAGCTCGCAGTGACGATGCGGAC
>JAYUCA010000462.1:0-7571 GCA_043740535.1 Rhodospirillales bacterium
GCCTGATCGGCCGACCCGGCCTGGCGCGCATGATGGCGGTGCGCCGTCAGCTCCGCGCGATCGGCCTCGATCAAGTGATCGGCGACGATCTTCTGGCAATATTGCTTCGCCGCCGCCTTCTTATCGGATTGCTCCGTCGAACGTCCGCCATCCGCCGGTTGCTCGTGTCGGCCATCGTCAGGCCCCACGTCGAGCACGCCATCACGCACACCCTCGCCGGTCTCGTCGGCGCCGCCATCCGGACCGCCGAAGCCGTGGCGTCCAGCGGCGCTGCGGCGCCCTCGCCCATCATCGGCTTCGCCGACGCCCTGACGCTCTGGTCCGGAGACATCCAGATCTTCGCGGACGCCGCCTTCCCGGGCCGCTGCGTCGCCGCCTGTTTCCAGCACGCCCGCCTTCCCGCCGGCGCCGAGGACGCATGGGCGGCTCGAATTCGACGTGGCTGGCAACTGCCAGCCACCGCGGCCGAACTGACGGCGACCGCCGAAGAGATCCTTGCGCACGACCTGTTCGACGCCGCCGCCTACGGCGCCAGCATCGGCCTGGTGGCCCCTGCCCTTTCCACCGCCATGCATTACCTGCTGGTCGGCGACCCGCTCGGCATCTCCCCGTCCGACGGTTTCGACCCCGCCTACTACGCCAGGCGGTATCCCGATATCGACGATGCCGGGCTGTCCCGTCTGCTCCATTACATCCGGCACGGCTGTGGCGAGGCGCGGCACCCTCGCCCGTACCGCACCACGCCAGCCGGAACGCCCAGCGCCCGATCCGGACGCGACAGCATCCTGTTGATCGGGCACGAAGCCTCCCGCACCGGGGCCCCTATCCTCACGTGGAACCTGGCCGCCCGGCTCGCTGCCCGCTACGACGTGGTCGTGCTGATCCTCGGACCTGGTCCCCTGATCGAGGACTTCGCGGCGCTGGGCGTCGAAACGCATGGGCCGATCCCGACCGACCGGCGGCATCCCGTCGATCTCGGCGCCATCGTCCAGGGCCTTGAGCATCATCCGACCGCACGGGGTCTTCCGTCGGACAAGGGATCTCGTGGAAACGAACCTCCGCCTGGCGGCCGACCTTTCCGCTTTGCGCTTGCCAACAGCGCCGAAACCCGCGCCGTGGTCGGCCCCTGCAGGTCTTTGGGCATACCGACCATCCTGCTGGTCCACGAATTCGCAACCGCTGTCTTCGACCGCGCCGGCTTGCGCCAGGCTTTCGATGACGCTGACGCCATCGTCTTCCCTGCAGCGATCGTCGCCAGAAGCGCCACCTCGGTGCATCCCGCGCTCCGCAACCGCACCATTCACATCCATCCGCAAGGCCAATGCCGGCTGCCGCCCCGGCAGCCGGGCGCGGCCGTGCCGCCGTCCCAGACGATCAGGCTTGAAACGCTCACGGCCGCACGCCGGCACGGCGCCTTCACCGTGCTTGGGGCCGGTTCCGTCAACTTCCGCAAGGGCGTCGATCTCTTCATCGCCACCGCCGCCATCCTGCGCCGCGTCTGCCCGCGGCCCATCCAGTTCATCTGGGTGGGTCACGGCTACGACCCTGACCAGGACATGGCGTATTCCCTGTTCCTGCGCGAACAGATCGAGCGTTGCGGCCTGGAAGATCACGTCACGCTGCTCGACGAGGTCCCGGACCTCGATCCGCTGTACGATCTCGCAGATGCCTTCCTGCTTGCCTCCCGGCTCGATCCCCTTCCCAACGTCTCCATCGATGCCGCATCGCGCGGCCTTCCGGTCGTCTGCTTCCGCGGCGCCAGCGGAACCGCGGAAATCATGGACGAAGATCAGGACACTGCATCCTGCGTCGTCGAACACATGGACACGGCAGCAGCAGCCCACGCCCTGCTCGAACTGGCCACGGATGCCGGGCACTACGCACGGGTCGCCACTGCCACGCGGCTTCGCGCCCACGCCGTCTTCGATATGGCCGCCTATGCCGCCACGATCGACTCGCTGGCCTGTGCGACCGTGCCGCGTCCCATCGCGTGAACGGCCACCCGTCCAGACACGTCATCCTCGGCGGCAGCGGCTTCATCGGCCGCCACGTGGCCCTCGTGCTCGCCCGGGCGGGCCACGCTGTCACGATCGCCAGCCGCCATCCTCTCGGCTTCCGTTTTCCAGCCGCCGATTCCCGCCGCATCCAGTGGCAGCGGCTCGACTGGAGTCCCATCGCGCTCGACCGGCTGTTCGACGGGGCCGACTGCGTCCACCACTATGCCTGGGGCACGGTTCCAGCCACTGCGCTTGCAGATCCGGTCGCGGATCGGCGCCTGAACCTCATCCTGTCCCAGTCCGTCATCGATGCCCTGTGCCGCCGACGCGCCGGCCGCCTGCTTTTTGCGTCGTCCGGCGGCACCGTCTACGGACCCAACCCCGCGGTCCCCACCACCGAGGCCACGCCCCTCGCCCCTGCCACGCCCTATGCCATCACCAAGGCGATGGCCGAGTCGCTCATGCTCCGCCATCGCGACACGATCGATTGCCTCATCGCCCGCATCTCCAATCCCTATGGCGCCGGGCAGGACCCGGCCCGCTGCCAGGGGGCCGTCACCACGTTCATCGACACCTCCCTCGCGGGCCGGCCCATCACGCTGTGGGGCGACGGCGCCATCGTCCGTGACTACATCCATGTCACGGACGTCGCCCGCTGCCTTGCCGCCCTCGCATGCGCATCGGTCGGCGAGCACGCCGTCTTCAACATCGGCACCGGGATCGGGACGTCGCTCAATCAGCTCATCGGACTGCTGGAGCGTCTTCTCGACCGGCCCATCCCGGTGCGCCGGCTACCCGCCCGACCGTTCGACGTGCCCATCAACATCCTCTCGCCGGATCGCGCCGCGCGCAGCCTCGGATGGTCGGCAAGCCTCTCCCTCGAGCAGGGCATCCGCCGCACGCTCGATGACTTGCGACACGCTCGCCGGATCTCGACGCTGGACGCCTGCGGCGACACCGCCGTGCGGCCGGGTCATGGTTGCGGCGGCGGGCGTCACTGAGCGGGGGGCCCTGGATCGCCGCGCCGCAAAAGCGGCTCGCAATGACGGGTCAGAATGGCGGGAACCCGACGAACGCCACGGCGGCGCACCCGACCGGCACCCCTCCGCCGTTGCCTGGTGGGGTGGAATGCCCTTCGCATTCCACCAACCAAGGCACAGGTCACGACTTCTGATCCCCGGTATCACTGCCAGCACAGGGGCAGGCGACGCCCCGGGCCGACGTGTCCGCCTCAGCCGCCGGTCAGGCTCATGTGGCGGGCGACGGAAGGGGCGGTCGTGCGGCGGTCGATGACGAAGTCGTGCCCCTTCGGCTTGCGGCCGATGGCCTCCAGGATCGCCGCGTCCAGCGCCGCCTCGCCGGCGCCGGAGCGGAGGACCCGGCGCAGGTCGGTCGCGTCGTCCTGGCCCAGGCACATGTACAGCGTGCCGGTGCAGGTCAGGCGGACGCGGTTGCAGCTTTCGCAGAAATTGTGGGTCATCGGCGTGATGAAGCCGACCCGGGCGCCGGTTTCGGCCACGTCGTAGTAGCGGGCCGGGCCGCCGGTGTTGAACGTGGTTTCAGTCAGCGTGAAGCGTTGGCGCAGGCGGGCGCGGACGATGCTCAGGGGCAGATACTGGTCCGTGCGGTCGCCGCCGATGTCCCCCATCGGCATGGTCTCGATCAGGCACAGGTCGTGGCCCTGCTGCCCGCACCAGGCGAGCATGTCGCCGATCTCATCCTCGTTCTCGTTCTTCAACGCGACGGCGTTGATCTTGACGTGCAGCCCGGCCGCCTTCGCCGCCGCGATGCCGTCCAGCACGCGGTCCAGCCTGCCCCAGCGGGTGATGCGGGTGAAGCGCCCGGGGTCCAGCGTATCCAGGCTGACGTTGATGCGCCGGACGCCGGCGGCCGCCAGGTCACCGGCGTACTTGGCGAGCTGGGTGCCGTTGGTGGTCAACGTCAGCTCCCCAAGCCCGGCGCCCAGCCGATCGCCCAGCCGCTGGAACAGCGTCATCACGCCGCGGCGCACCAGCGGCTCGCCACCGGTGATGCGAAGCTTCGTCACGCCCTGCCGGATGAAGGCGCCGCACAGGGCCTCCAGCTCCTCCAGGCTCAGCACGTCGGCCTTTGGCAGGAAGGTCATGTCCTCCGCCATGCAGTAGACGCACCGGAGGTCGCAGCGGTCCGTGACGCTGACGCGCAGGTATGTGATGGCGCGGCCGAAGGGGTCGATCATCCTTATAGTGTCGGTGGTTGTGCAAGCGGGTTCAAGTCAGGCGTCCGTATCGTTGATCTGCAGGTCGATCACCGCGACGTTCACCAGGATCTTGCCCCGGTGCTCGAAGTTCACCGTGACCCGGTCGCCCACCACCGACTGCACCTGGCCCACGCCCCAGTCCGGCTGGGTGGGGTGGGTGACGCGCATGCCGGGTTCGATCCATGCGCCGCGGTTCACGCAAGCGCCCCGCGCGCCGCCACCGGCCACAGGCATTCGACCCGGCCGCCGCGCACGCCCACGTACCAGTCGAACCGGTCCACCGTGGGGTCGCAGTGGCCGGGGATCAGCCGCAGCGTCTCCCCGATCCGGACCCCGGCGCCCTCCGTCCATTCCAGCTTGCCATGCTCGTCCGATGCGCCGGTGTAGCGCACGCCGTCGCGCGCCCACACCAGCGGCATCCCGCTGTCGGTCGATACCGCCTTGTGCCCGGCATCCACCACGCCCAGGCCGGGCCGCGCCTGGCTCATCACCGTGGCCAGCACGAACAGCGCGTGGCGGAACCCAGCCGAGGCGCCGTCGTGGTTGCGGGCATAGTCGGCGTCCATGAAGGCGTAGCTGCCGGCCTGGATTTCGGTGAAGACGCCGCTGGCCGCCTCGATCTCGAAGGTGCCGGTGCCGGCGCCGCCGACGATCGGGCAATCGAGCCCGCGCTGGCGCAACTGCTCGACGGTGCGCCGCGTGTCGTCGATGGCGCCGCCGATGGCCCTGCCCCGCTCGTCCGGCGTGCGGCGGTGCTGGGCGCTGCCGTGATAGGCCTGGATGCCGGCGAACCGCAGATGCGGCGAGGCGGCGATCCGCTCGGCCAGCGCCACCGCCTCGGGACCGGGGGCCACGCCGCAGCGGGCCGCGCCCACGTCGATTTCGACCAGCGCGGACAGGCGCTTGCCCGCCGCCTCGGCCGCCGCCGCGAGGCGATCGACCTGCATCGGGTGATCGACGCAGATGGCGATGCGCGCGAGGCCCGACAGCGATGCGAACCGCGCCAGCTTCGCGTCGCCGACCACCTGGTTGCTGACCAGGATGTCGGGCACGCCGCCCCAGGCCAGGATCTCGGCCTCGGCCACTTTCTGGACACACTGGCCCACCGCGCCGCGCCTGATCTGCAGGTGCGCGATCACCGGCGATTTATGGGTCTTGGCGTGGGCGCGGAGCCGTGTGCCGGTGGGCGCCAGCAGGGCGGCCATGCGGTCCAGGTTGTGTTCGAACGCATCGAGGTCCAGCACGAGCGCCGGGGTGTCGATCTCGTCTTCGCGCATGCCGGGCTGGGCGGGAGGGGGCTGCAGCATCGAGAGGCTCCTGGAACGGGTCGGGTGGGCCGGGATCGGTGGGTTGGCCGTGACGCAATCCTCCCGTAGCCTTGCCGCAGGAGGACGCCAAGTGTTGAACCAAAAACGAGTCCTGGTGCCTATCAGCCTCGAAGCCGAGGGCCTCCGCCTGCTGGAGCAGCGGCCCGACCTGCGCGTGACCCGCTATGACCCGGCGATCCAGCCCATGGAGCTGCACGCCCTGCTCGCCGACACGGCGGCCGTCGCGCTGTCATGGACGCGGTTCCAGGCGGCCGAGATCGCCGCCGCGCCGCATCTGCAGGTGGTCGGCCGGCTCGGCGTCGGGTTCGACGCGGTCGACGTGCCCGGATTGACGGCGCGCGGCATTCCGTTGATGACCGCAGGCACCGCCAACTCCCGCGCCGTGGCCGAGCACGCCGTCTTCCTGATGTTCGGCCTGACCAAGCGCGCCGCCGAGATGGACCGCAGGGTCCGCACCGGGGTCAGCCACGACCGCATCTCCGGACTGCCCGGCGAGGTCGCCGGCAAGACGGTGCTGATCGTCGGTTTCGGCCGCATCGGCTCGCGCACCGCGCCGCGCTGCAAGGCGCTGGAGATGGAGGTGCTGGTGCATGATCCCTTCGTGGCCGAGGGCGCGATCCGCGACGCGGGCTATGAGCCGGCGCCGGACCTGGATGCGGCGCTGGCCCGGGCGGATTTCGTGACGATCCACTGCCCGAAGAACGCCGGGACGATCGGGCTGTTCGACGCGGCGCGGCTGGCCCGGATGAAGCGCGGGGCCTATCTGATCAACACGGCCCGCGGCGGCATCGTCGACGAGGCGGCGCTGGCGGCGGCACTGTCGTCCGGCCATCTGGCGGGCGCCGGGCTCGATGTGTTCGACCCGGAGCCGCCGCTGCTGTCGAACCCGCTGCTGGCGATGGAGAACGTGATCGCCTCGCCACATCTGGCCGGGGTCACGACCGAAGCCTGGGCGGCGATCTCGCTGGTGACGGCGCAGACCATGCTGGGCGTGCTGGACGGGACGCCCAGCCGTGGGCATGCGGTCAATCCGGAGGTTTTTGGCGCATAGGCGGATACGCACAGGATTGACCTGGGAAGGGATTTCCTTACCATCCGCTCATGATCACCAGCCGATTGACCAGCAAGGCCCAGACGACGATCCCGCAGGCGGTGCGGACGGCCCTGGGCCTGCGCCCCGGCGACGACCTTGCCTATGTCATTGAAAACGGCCGGGCCGTTCTGACACGCTTTGAAGATCGGCCGGCGCCGGATGATCCGTTTGCGACATTCTCGGAGTGGAACAGCGCGGCCGATGCAGAGGCGTATGGCAAGCTGTGATGTCTGGGACGTCGTCAAGGTCCCTTTTCCATACACCAACCGCCCGGTTCAACAGTCACGCCCCGCGTTGGTGATCGGACGTCACAACGAGACAGGGTCGCCCGATCTACTATGGGTCCTGATGATCACCAGCGCCAGCAATCGTGCCTGGGTCGGCGATATCCACATTTCGGACCTGATGACGGCGGGCCTGCCGACGGCCTCGATTGTGCGGACGGCAAAAATGGCCACCATCGACGCCGCCGCCGCCACGCGGATCGGCTCGATCGCGTTCTTGGACCGACCAAAAATTCGCGATCAGATCACCGGGTTGTTTCGTCCGTTGATGGCTGACGCCAGTTCGTCTTCGGGCTTGCCGACCGGCGGTTCATGAAACGGTTGAAACACGTGTGGTAGAAAAGCCCAAGAATGAGGTCGTGCGGTAGACATGTCCCTCAAAAGGCTTTCGGCCTTTCTGTCTGCTAGAGCGTCATCGTTTGAGGTTGACCTAATACCAGGGGCATTAAGTAATGATTCGTCATCGCGAGCCCTTGCGAAGCGATCCAGGACCGATAGATCAAGTCTGGCCGCCCTGGACTGCTTCGCAACAGCTCGCAGTGACGATGCGGACCGGTCAACGCTTGATATTCCTGGCATAATCTCCGCCCCGCCACGTTATCCCCGGGCCTTCTTGGCCCGGGGATCCAG
>JAYUCA010000463.1:0-5306 GCA_043740535.1 Rhodospirillales bacterium
CACCGTGGCCTGCGCCGCAGGGTCCGACGTACCCGTCACGGCTCCCACAGCCGCCTGCACGGCTGCAACCGCCGGCGCGGCATTGATTCCGAACAACCACCGCCCGACCTCGGGCGCCAGATCGAGCACGACACCCCCGATGGCGCCCAGTGCGGTTCCAATTCCAGGCACGACGCTGCCCGCCGCCGCCCCTTTCGCCGCGTCCTCGACAACCCGACCCAGATCCATCATGCGTCTCCCATTTGAATCGCCTCATAGGGCAAGCGGCACAGGCGCCGGGCCCAGCCCAGACCAAACGTCCGCCATGTCGGCAACCCCGCCATGAAGGCCATTCGAAGCGCCTGGAATTCCGCCATCAAGGCCGCGCCGTCACCCGCATGGGCATGCACCACAGCGACGGTCGCCGCCCCAGGCACACCATCCGCCTGAACACCCAGCGCTTGCTGCAACCATCGCACCGCCCGGCCCACGCCGTTGTTGACCGCCGCGTCGAACACCAGCAGCGCCAGCGGCGGCGGCAAGGCGTCCCCCTGGACCCGATCCCAATAGTCCCGCCGGTATATCGCCTGAGCATCGCCCAACGACAGCCCGGCGATATCGAGCCCCGGATACGCCGCCGCCGAGATACCGAATTTCGTGCCGGCGCACCGCCCTGCGCCGCACTGCCCGCTCGTCCAGTTGCCAGGGTCGGCGGGGTTTGTCGTGTAGCCGCCCTCCTCGCCCACCACCACGCGGAACGCCCGCGCGAACGCGCTGTCTGCCATCATTTGGGATCCTCCAGTCCTAGCACCGACATGTTCGGCCAGTCGGGCACCGGCAATTCCTCCCGGGCGCACAGCCCGGTCACGATCGACTGGGCGTTCAGCCCGGCATGCCGCAGCTCATGCGCCCGCCGGTGCCAATAGCGGGCCAGGTCCCAACCCCGGTCTCGGTCTCGCTCCACTTCGCCGAGCCTTGCCTGGCAACGGATCAGTTCGCTCCGCACGCGGTCAAACAACTCGCCCTGCTCGCGGGAGAGTGCGGTCCGCCGCGCTTCCACATCCTTCGCGACACGATCTTCATTGAGTTGGAATCCGTCGGCATGTCGGTCGCTGCGCTCGACCCACCATCGCCAGACCACCCACAACCCGCTCGCCACGGAGGGAATGGTTGCCAGCACCACGACCCACCAAGGCGAACCGGACTGCATCTGTGTGACAGCGTCGCTCATGGCATGGCGCCCGGGGTTTCATTACAAACCCTCACGAGTACGCCGCCATACAAGGTAATAGCCCTGACAGGCCAGGACGGTGTAGGTGACTGCGCCCGTGCTGATCGGGTTTGCCAGCACGAGGCACAGCGCAAAAACGCCGTGCATCGTCGAGAGCGCCATCACGGAGGCAAGCCGGATTCTGACCGACGGCGTGACCGCGCCGCACAGGCCAAGGCTGGCGACGAACCAGAACACCATCGCCCATGCATCCTCCGACATCAGGCGCGCCATCAGGTCAAAGCTGTGGCTCGTGGCGAAGGTCGAGCCGGGCAACGCCAGAATGACCGCGATCCCCGCCATCACGGCCGTGAGCGACGTATGGATGATGTTCCGGGCGTCGTTCACGAATGCGACCACCGCTTCGGCAGCGCGCCGAAGATCGAGTTCACAGCCGCCAGGTCATAGGCCCCCCAGATCGCGTAACCGACGTCGTTCGGATGCGTGAAGTCCATCCCTGAGTAATACGCCGCATTGTATTGGCACCCGGGCATCCCCATCCGCGCGTCCATCGCGAAATCCGCCAGCGCCGTGATGCCCAGGGACTGCCAGTTCAGCCGCATGTAGGCGTTCACCGTGTCGCGGATGCTGTCGAACAGCGCCGGATACACCCCCGGAAACGCCGCCGGCGGCTGCGTGCTCCACACGATCTTCCACGGATGCGCCGCCAGCGCCGCCGCCACGTATGCCTTGATCGCGGTGATGACCGTCGAGGCGATCTGCCCCGGCGTGCCCGTCGCGTTCTTGATGTCGTTGTGGCCGCCCTGCACGACCAGGATGTTGGACTGCTTGCTGGCGTCGTACAACCCGTTCACCGCGCTGCCCAGTTCCATCAGCATCTGCCCCAGCGTGTGCCCGGCGTTGCCGTAGTTCGTGCCCTGCCACGTCGGACCCAGCGCCTGCAGCACCGCTGCCACCCGGGTCGCCGCGGTCGTGCCGCCCGCGCTGCCGTTCTGCCCATAAGTCAGGCTGTCGCCATGCCAGACGATGTTGTTGGCCACGTTCGCCGCGGCCGTCAAAGCGACAGTCGCCGGGTCTGTGCTGTTGCCCAGCGTCAGCGCGCCTGTCGCCGTGCCGGGGTTCAACGTGCCGGTCAGCACCTGACCCGCCCGCACCATGTTGGACACGTAGGCGCCGGTCCCGCCGCTCACCGTCGGCTTCGTCGTGCTTACCCAGGACGTATTCGCCCCGGTCAGCGTGAACGCCGTGGCCGCCCCCAGCGGAAAAATCGTCGGCGCCGACGTCATCGACGGCGCAGGCGCATAGGCGACTGCGGCCGTGGCCGTCAGACCGTCTGCCGCGTCCGTCACCGTCACTGTCGCCGTTCCCGAACCGCTTGCCGGGCCCGTGTAGGTGAATGCAACCCCGCTCGTGGGCGTGGTCGTCGATAGCGTGCCGCCGCCGCTCACGCTCGCCGACAGCGCCGCCAACGATCCGGTCAGCGTGGCCGTCAGGCTCTGGGTCGCCGACGCGCCTGCAACCGTGCTCGAACCCGGACTGACCGCCAGGGCGGGCGCTGCGGCGTTGTACAGCACAGCACTGGTCGCGCCCGGGAAGTCGTTGGCGCCGGACAGCCCATAGGACAGCGGCGTCTGCAAGACGGCGGTGGTGTCCCCAATGACGGTCACCGTGGCCAGCGCCGTGGTGGGCGCGCCGGCTGCGAATACCACCGCCGTCAGGTCGGTGCCGGCAGCCGCGTTCGGCACTGCGGTGAAGTCGATGATGTACGCCCCGGGCGCGGCGTAGCCGGAGATCGCCTGAGACCCCAGCGCAGTGTTGCTCCCGCCGATGAACTTGGCCACCCGCAGCGTGCCGGTGCCGTCGTAGAACGCCGCGTAGGCATTGTCGTTGATGCTGTCCACGCGCAGCAGCACGATAGGGATCTGGCCGCTGGTGTTGCCGCTGAAGGTGACGACAGCCCGCTGACTGACGGAATTTTCGCTGGTGGGCCGGACCAGCCAGTTGGTCGTGTAGGGGGTTGGCACGCAGGCCGCCAGATGCGTGCTGTCCAGGCGATAGGTCGAGCCGTTCCGGTCGATCCAGCCGTTGCCCACGCCGGTGGTGCTGCCCGCGCCGCCGACGCTGGCTGCACCCCGGTTGAACGTGTCGGAGAGGTAGACGGCAAGGGTCATGCTCAATAGCTCCCGAACCAGGTGGTTCCGCCGTCAGGCGTCGTGAACACGAACACGTCGACGTTGCCCGCGGCGGCGCCGGGCGTGGGCGGAGTTCCACCAGGCCATTTCACGCCGCTGGGCAACGTCACGATGCGGCCTGCGGCGCTGTCCTGGCGCAGGTAGACGGTCATGCTCTGCTGCTGGCCCGCCGTCCCGCCCGACAGCGACAAGGCGCAGTTGGCCGTCAGCGTGATGTCGTAGGCCTTGCTCCCCGATGAGGCCGCGGCCAGAGACTGCGAAGTGCCGGACGCAGAAATGCCAAAGACCGGGATCGATGCGGCAGACAAGGCGAACTGCGTGGTCGCCAGTTGCGTGGTGCTCGTCCCGGCGGCTGCGGTGGGCGCCGTGGGCGCACCGATAAAGCCGGGCGAAGCCAGCGGCGCACGGCTGGCGTCGCTCGGATGGACATGATCGGCGCGGGCATAGGCAAGGCTGCTGCCGACCGCCCCTGTGCCGTCCGCAGCCGGCGTCGTACTGGCGGCGACAGGAAGCGCAGGCGCGCCGGATAGGTCGGAATATGTCCCGCTGCTCGCAACGGTCGCCAACCCCAGGTTGGACCTGGCTGCTGACACGCTGGCCAGATCCGAAAGGTTGGCGCTCCGGGACAGCTTCCCGCTGACCGCAGTCGTCAGGGCAGCCGCAGCACTTTCGTCGCTGGCAAGCTGCGCCGCGATTTTACCCAGCGTGTTCAACGTGCCAGGCGCGTTGCTGGTCAAAGCGCTGATGGCGGTGTTCACAAAAGCCGTCGAAGCCGCCAGCGTGCTGGCTGTCCCCGCAGCGACAGTCGGCACTGCAACCGAGGTTGCCCCATCAAGCACGACAGCCGCCCCGGAAACAGCCAGCCCCACATTGAGCGTCAGGTTGAACCGGTTCAGCCCCGCCAGATCGAATGTGTCTGTCTTGTCCCGAAACAGATACCCGTTCGTCGGGCAGACGAAATGCATGAATCCGCCATCGCTGCTGAGATACGCACTGGTCCCGTCCGCGCCGTACATGTGGATGCGGTGCTGATAGCCAAGGACGATGGCCGCGTCGGAATAGGCGCCGTTCACCGTGTTGACGAACGAGGTCATCGCAGCACCGGTTTCGGCGCCCACACCGGCGCCCGTGACAGCGTCGATAACCAGACCATCGCCGAACCGTCCCCCGCCCAGGCCCCCGATCTGGATCGCGGGGATCGGCATCCTCTGGCTGAACGCGTTGATCGCAAGGCCCGATCCGCTCGTGACCGACCCGGTCGGCGTGGGCTCGACGTCGAGCTCGAGCCCGACCAGATGCAATCCTGTCAGGTTGTTCTCACCGCGTGCAATCAGGTTGCCGCCGAACGCCGAGGCGTTGTTCACGCGGGCGACGCTGTCGCCGATGATCGCGGCGCAGTCAGACGCGGTCCCGGTGTTGTTGGCGTAAACGAACAGCGCCGAAACCGGACCGCCGTTGCCGCCGCCGAACTGCCTGGGGCCAGTCCCCCCGACGCTCGAATCGAAGTCTCGCGAAACGCCCAGATAGGCATACGGGGTGTTCGACCAGATCCCGCCTTCGGCGTTGATCGGATGCGTCGAATTCTCATACAGCAGAGAAACCGCCATGCCCGCCACCGAAGCGTCAGCCGTGCTCGGCGCCAGCGCCGTCAGCGTGCCATCTACTCCGACGGACAATCCCGGACCGATTTTCACACCCCCAAGCGTGCTCCCGGTTGCAGGGACGGTGATCGCGGCTCCGGCGGAAATCGTCCCGTTCCCATCGATGGACACGCCCGTGCCCGCCGTGAACAGGTTGCGCAACGACGTCGCCGCCATCCGCTTCGCCGACCCTGCGCTGTTCACGACGACCTCGTCCCCCGCGAGCAGGCCGGTCGAGATCGGCAGCCGAATATGATCGTCGCC
>JAYUCA010000464.1:0-1977 GCA_043740535.1 Rhodospirillales bacterium
TGCTGGCCGGGTGCGGCAAGAAGGGCAGCCCTTCGGCGCCGGGCCCGGCGGACGAGATCATCTTTCCAAAAAGCTATCCGAAACCGGGGTGACGTCGGCGCCGCCGCGATCAGCGAGATAGGCTCGTTTTGAGGCCGATGTCTCGGATCGGGCGGCGGGGAAGTTGACAGCCTCGCAGGGCGGATGAGCGCAGCGCCATCCGCCGCTCCAGGCGGACTCAACCCACGAGGCGGATGACGCTTCGCTTTTCCCGATGCAAGACCCGCGTTCGCGGCGAGCCCATCCACGTAGGATTGTCATCGCAGACAGAACGAGCCCGAACAGCCATGTTCGAGGCCCGATGACCGCGTTTGCGCGCCACGCGGTTCAGCCATGGTCGAAGGCGGTCGATTTGACCAGGGCGTACGCGGTCGTGCCCGGGTGCAGCGCCAGGCGGGAGACGGCGTCGCGGGTCAGGCGGGCCAGCATCGGGGTGGGGCCGACCCTGACGGTGACCATGACCTCATGCGGGCCCGCCGGGCCGATCGCCGTCACGGTGCAGGGCAGCACGTTGTGCGTGCTGATGCCGCGCGGCGGCTCGGTCGCCAGGGCCACGTCGCGCGCGCGCAGCCGAAGCCGCAGTTGGGCGCCCAGCGGGGCCGTGCGGAGCGGCACGAGCAGGCTGCCGCCGGCGAAGGACAGTTGCGTCAGGCCGCGGCCGGCGTGGTGGGCGGCCACGGCGCACATCAGCACCGCCCCGGCATCCCGCCGTGCGGCCAGGGCCGGCAGGTCCGTCCGGGCAGCCAGGGCCGCAACGTCGCCCACGGCCTGGACCCGCCCGGCGTCGATCAGCACCAGCGTGTCCGCCAGCCGATCGACCTCGTCCAGCGCGTGGGTCACGTACAGGATCGGCAGGGCCGCGCGGTCCCGCAGGGTTTCGAGGAACGGCATGATCTCGGCCTTCCGCGGGCCGTCGAGGGCAGCCAGCGGCTCGTCCATCACCAGCAGCCTGGGGCGGGAGAGCAGGGCCCGGCCCAGGGCGACGCGCTGGCGTTCGCCGCCGGACAGGTCCCTGGGGCGGCGGGTCAGCAGCGGGGCGATGCCAAGCAGGGCGACGACCTCGTCGAACGCCGGGCCGGCGGCGCCGGGCGGGGCACGCCGGGCGCCGTAGCGAAGGTTCGCGTCGATCGAAAGATGCGGCAGCAGGCGGGCGTCCTGGAACACCACGCCGCAGCGGCGGCGCTCGGCGGGCACATCGATGCGGGCGCCGGTGTCCAGCAGCAGCGTGCCGTCCAGGGCCACCCTGCCGGCATCCGGTCGCAGCAGGCCGGCGACGATCGAGAGGATGGTGGTCTTGCCCGAGCCGGACGGGCCGAACAGGGCCGTGACGCCGGCCGGGGCGTCGAACGCCACGTCCAGCGTGAAGGCGCCGTAGGCGTGCCGGGCCGCGAAGGATAGCGCCATGGCGGCGCCCTAACGGCCCAGCAGCCGGTGCATGCGGCGGGCGATCAGCTCGGACAGCAGCAGGGCGGTGATGGCGAGGGTGAACGAGACGGCGGACAGCTTGGCGGCCGTCGCCTCGCCGCCCGGGACCTGGGTGGCCGCGTAGATCGCCAACGGGAGGGTCTGCGTCTGGCCCGGGATGCTGGACGCGAAGGTGATGACGGCGCCGAACTCGCCGAGGCCGGCCGCGAAGGCGACGACGGCGCCGGCCAGCACGCCGGGCGCCATCATCGGCAGCGTGACGGTGACGAAGCGGTCGATCGGCCCGGCGCCCAGCGTGCGCGCCGCGGCCTCCAGGCCGGGATCGACGGTTTCGAGCGACAGGCGGATCGCGCGGACCATCAGCGGGAACGCCATCACGGCGGTGGCGAGCGCTGCCCCGGCGCTGGTGAACACCAGGCGAACGCCGAACCAGTCCTGCAGCACGGACCCGAGCGGGCCCCGCACGCCGAACAGCAGCAGCAGGCCCCAGCCCACCACCACGGGCGGCATGAC
>JAYUCA010000465.1:0-3985 GCA_043740535.1 Rhodospirillales bacterium
GCTTCGCGTAGGCCGATGACCCGAAGCAAGCTGTCGTCATCAGGGTCGGGATAAGTGTGGACCAGGATCAGGCACTTGCCATTGACGACGCCGACCGCATGGTAGCGGTGCTCTCCATTCTCGTATCTGTCGTAAACCAAGATCCCAAGCGGATCAGCGGCGACAAACAGACTGAGTGAGAAATCAAGCCCGTGATTTACAACATTCAGTGCGTTTTTACGTTCATCCCATTCAAATTTCATACCGTGTAAGTCCATATATTAGTTGTTCAAATAGCCTCATCCCTATACGGAACGTGGTTGACAGTAATTCTGCCAAAGCACCCGAGCCTGCGGAGAATCACGGCACTACGCCATGACCGGTTCGCAGTTGTATATACAAATATGCCTTACGATTGTCAAGCTTTTTGGCCGGCATGGCTCAGATTGGGTGGTGGCGACCCGTGGCCGATAACAGGCTCACTCCGCCGCCGCCGCCGCCGGCGTCGTGCACCCCGTCGTGCAGCAGCGCCCCGGCTGCGTCCCCGTCCCCTGCCCATCCGCCGCAATCCCCCGGTTCAGCAGCGTCTCCACCAGCGCCTTCTTCTCCGGCACCGGGTAGTTCCGCCAGATCTCCCGCTTCATCGCCTCCGGCGACCCGCCGCCATGCAACGAGATCACCGAATACCAACCCGCCTGGTGCGACACCGTCAGGTCCTCGATGAACCGCGCCACCTCCAGCCGCTGGGCAGCCGGGATGTCCGCCCGGCCGCCCAGCACCGCCGCCAACGATGCGGCGGTCAGCGGGTTATGGTCCTCGTCGGGGCCTGGCAACGCCACGATCAGCCCGCCCGCCACATAATGCGCGATCCGGTGCATGTCGTAGATCTTGGTGGCCAGCAGCAGCTTGCCGATGTTGGAGAACACCGCGTCCGGCATCACGTTGCCCGCCGGGTCATGCGTGCAGTAGACCGAGCTGGCGACCCCGCAGGCAAAGAAACCCTCCGTGATGGTGATCAACTCCACCATCGCGTCCCGGATATGCCCGTGATTGTCCGCATCCAGCCCATTCGCCTCCGTCATCAGCGCCCCGGCGCCGATCAGCAGGTCCCCGAACCCGGCCCGCGCGCCGATGCAGGAATGCCGGTGATGCGTCGCATACGACGTCGTCAGGAACCCGCCCTCCTCCGTCTCGCCCGCCAGGAACACCCGGTCATGCGGCACGAACACGTCGTCGAAGATCACGACCCCGGTCGACTGCCCGTACTTGCCGGAGAACTTGGCCGCCGCCTCGCCCGGCCGCCCGGCCGGGCGGGCGACGATGGTGACCCCCGGCGCGTCGCACGGCACCGCGCAGCACACGGCGAACGCGCTGTCGTCCCTGGTGTGCGTGCGGCATGGCATCACCAGGAATTCATGCATGTAGGGCGCGCCGGTGACGATCGCCTTCGTGCCGCGGATGACCACCCCGTCCGGCCGCCGCTCGCTGATGTGCACGTAGCAGTCCGGGTTCGCCTGCTGCCCCGGCCGCTTGCTGCGGTCGCCCTTCGCGTCGGTCATGGCGATGCCGAGCGTCAGGTCCCGGTCCTGCACGGAATGCATGTATGCCAGGAACCGCTGGCTGTAGTCCGTGCCATGCGCCGCATCCGCCCGGTGCGTCGCCTGGAAGATGCCGTTGAACGCGTCGTGCACCAGATACCGCTGGGCGCAGCCGCTGATCCTGCACACCAGCCGCACCGCCTCCAGCTTCTTCAGCAGGTCGCCGCTGCTCTCGTTGATATGCAGCATCCGGTTGACCGTCTTCCCGGACGTGCCCTGCCGCGCCGTCATGGTGGCCGGGTGCTGGTGCGCGAAGTCGTAGGTGATCCCGACGGCGTTGATGCCCGGCGCCAGCGACGCCTCGTCGGCGACGCACGCCACCGCCTGGCCGTTCACGAACACCCGGGGCCGGTAGGCGCGGAGCGACTCCCGGTAGTCGGCGGCGGTCATCAGCATCGTGGTTCCTCCCGGCGTTGCGGCCAAGCATCTACCCCGCTAAGGCTGCGGGCAACCTGCGCGGAGGACTGGCATGCCCCTGACCATGGACCGCGCAGCGTGCGCCCTGCTGGTCGTCGACTTCCAGGCCCGCCTGATGCCCGCGATCCACGACGGGGCCGCCGCCGTCGCCAACGCCCGCCGCCTGCTGGACGGCGCCGCCCTGCTGGATGTGCCGGTGCTGTTCACCGAGCAGAACGCCAGGGGCCTGGGTTCCACCGTCGAAGCCCTCGGCGGCATGCCCGTGCTGCACAAGATGACCTTCGACGCCTGCCGCGACGGCGGCCTGGCCCATCTGCCGGACCGGCCGGACCTGGTGGTCGCCGGTTGCGAGGCGCATGTCTGCGTGCTGCAGACCGTCCTCGGCCTGCTCGGCGCCGGCCGCCGCGTCTTCGCCGTGCAGGACGCGATCGGCAGCCGCACTGCCGACAACAAGGCCGCCGCCCTGGCCCGCATGGCGCGCCACGGCGCCGAGATCGTCACCGCCGAAATGGTGCTGTTCGAATGGATCGCCACCGCCGACGATCCGCGCTTCCGCGATCTCGTGAGGCTCGTCAAATGATCTGGTATTTCGACGTCATCTCCCCCTTCGCCTACCTGGCGCTACCCGAGGTCGAGGCGCTGGGCCCCGTCAGCCTCCGCCCCATCCTGTTCGGCGCCGTGTTGAAGCACTGGGGCCAGCTCGGCCCGGCCGAGATCGCCCCCAAACGCATCCACACCTACCGCCTTGTTGCCTTCCAGGCCGCGCGCCGCCAGGTCCCGTTCCGCTTCCCGCCCACGCACCCCTTCAACCCGCTGCAGGCGCTGCGGCTGCTGACGGCACTCGACGCGCCGCCCGGCGCGGTCCGCATTGCGCTTGATGTGGTGTGGGCCGAAGGCATCGACGTCAGCACGCCCGAAGGCTTCGTGCATCTGGCGGAACGCCTGGACGTGCCTGACCCCGCCGCCCTGATCGACCGCACCGGGGCCAAGGACCGCCTGCGCGCCGCAACCGAAGACGCCATCGCCCGCGGCGTGTTCGGCGTGCCCACGCTGGCGGTGGCCGACGACCTGTTCTGGGGGGTCGATGCGCTGCCCATGGCGCGCGCCGCAATGGCGGACCCGGCACTGTTCCAGCGCGGCGAGATGGCCCGGATCGAAGGCCTCGGCAGCCTGCAGCGCAGCTTGGTCGCAAGACCGGCCGGATAACCGCCCCGGGGTCTCCCGGGACCGCGACCGATAACTTTTTAGTCATAAATCCATAATAAGTGTCGTGCAGCGTTCCTCTTTCCATGGAGCCTGCCATGCTTCCCCTCATTGCAGTCGCCGGCGCAGTCGGCGCCATCGACAAGATCGCCGGCGCGGTTGGCGCCATCGACAAGATTGCCGGCGGGGCCGCATCGGCTCTGCATCGCCTTTCTTCGCCTAGCCACGCCCCTGTGCAGAAAACCCCTGGCGCAGCCGATTTCGCAGCACTGCTGTCCGCGCACGGCTTCGGCCCGCCCGGCCAAGCCGGCTTCAAGTAGCGACGCTCCCACAACCCTGCTCACGGAGCATTCCCATGTCCGTCCAGCCGCCCCGGTTCATCTGGGAAGCGCACTTCACCCAGTTCTCGTCAGATCTCGTCCGCATCGGTTTCGACCGGGACCCCCGGCCAGTCTGGCCCGTGACCGCAGATCTGCTGGAACCACCCAAACCCGAGGTCCATGTTCGCCCCGCCTGACCATCGGCACGAAGCGTCATGGCAACCCGCCGTGCAGGAGTACTATCTTTCTGGGATCATGACTCTTTCCCCACCGCCGTCATCGCGAGCCACCCCACCGCCGTCATCGCGAGCCTCTTGGCGAAGCGATCCAGGGGCCGCGCGCGTACCGCTCTCAACCCCTGGATCGCCACGCCGCAAGGGCGGCTCGCGATGACGGGTCTTTGCAGGGGCGACCCGCAATGGCGGGTCTTTGCAAGGGCGGATCGCCATGACGGGTCATGATCCCTGA